>NZ_JAGXJL010000030.1:119793-121225 GCF_019091475.1 Streptomyces sp. GbtcB6
CGCACCGACGAGGGTGGCCCCCGGCCCTCCCGGGGCCCCGTACATCGCCCCCGCCAGCCCGCCGGGGCCGCCGCCGACGACGAGCAGGTCACCGACATCGGGGCCGTCGTCGGCCACCGCGCCGGGCGGCTCCCCGAACTCCGCGGCGAGGTCGGCCGGCTGTGGATTGCGCAGCAGAGGCCGGCCGGGGACGAGGACGAGGGGAAGGTCGGTCACCGGAATCCGGAGTTCCCGCAGCAGCGCCTCGGCCTCCGGCTGCTCCTCGAGATCCATCCAGCGCACGGCTGTCCGGCCGAGCGAGAAGGACTGGAGAAGCGCCCGGCTCCTTTCGTCATACCGGGAACCGATGAGCGTGAGTCCCGCGCCTCTTCGCACCAGGTTCGCCCGGCGCTCCAGGAACGTCCGCAGGATGTATTCGCTGAGTCCGGCGTCCTGGGCGACGAGCATCAGAATCTGACGCACCGGAACCCGCAGCAGCCGACCCGGGGTTCGCATGACACCGGCGAAACGGGCGCGCTCGCCCGTCAGCATGCCTATCTCGCCCGGGAACTCCGCGGGCCCGTACGACGCGACCAGCCGTTCGCCCGGCTCCCCGATCCGGTCGACGACGTCCGCCGATCCCTCAAGGACGACGAAGAAGTCGTAGGACTCGGCGCCTGCCGAGAAGAGGATCTCGCCGGAGTCCGCCGGAAACTCCGATCCGAGCGCCGCCAGTTTCTTGAGCTGATCGCCGGAGAGCGGTGCCGCCGGGGCCCGTACCCATGGCTCGCCTCGGTCAACGTGGTCCATGTGGTGCCTTCTCTCGCTGGTGGGCAAGGGCCCTTGGGGGTGATCCATCCTCCGCCGGGGGCGCCTGCCCGTCCCTCGCCTGAATAGGTGAGGGTGCCGTACGCGGGGGAGGTGGGACGCTGGCCCGCGGCGTCGGCCCGGCTGCCGCCACCGTCGTTCCCGGATCGGCTCGCATGTGGAAAGAAGGAATCGCGTTGACCACCACTCCCGCCCCCGCCGCGGCTTCCGGCACGTTCCTGCTCGGCGGTGATCTGCCGGTGCACCGTCTCGGCTTCGGCGCGGTGCGCATCACCGGACCCGGCGTCTGGGGCGAACCACGTGATCCGGGCGAGGCGGTGAGGGTGCTGCGCCGGCTGGTCGAGCTCGGGGTGACGTTCATCGACACGGCGGATTCCTATGGCCCGTCCGTCAGCGAGCGGCTGATCAGGCAGGCGCTGTACCCGTATCCCGCCGGTCTGGTCATTGCCACGAAGGGCGGCTTCACCCGGCCCGGCCCGGGTGTGTGGCTGCCGGACGGCCGGCCCGAGTACCTCAGACAGCAGGTCGAGCTGAGCCTGCGGAACCTCGGCGTCGAGCGCATCGACCTGTACCAGCTGCACCGCATCGACCCCGCGGTGCCGGTGGAGGAGTCCGTCGGCGAGCT
>NZ_JAGXJL010000293.1:0-270 GCF_019091475.1 Streptomyces sp. GbtcB6
GCTGGAGTGTAGCAGTATTTTACTTATTAAATAACTTTTATGCGGTATGATTTGACTAGAAATATTTACGAGCAAAAGAGATGCTGATGATACGAGCAAAACAAGCACATGTTGTAAATCTTTAGTTGGTCATGTGACATTCATTCTCACTGTTCTTGTTTAACCAGCATGTAAACTAATTCATGATTTTTTTCTCTTTCCAATTAGTCTGATTGGTGATATTTTTCTCTGTTATCTTTCTCTCAGATAATCTATATTCTATTTGATATT
>NZ_JAGXJL010000294.1:0-270 GCF_019091475.1 Streptomyces sp. GbtcB6
CGAGAAATTCATTTGCCTTAAAGTATAGATACTTAGATAGATGTAAATATTTTTTTATTTTTGATCAATGATTGATCGACATAATAAAAATTAGGGTAATTATAATCGTTTACAGTTTGCCAACTGTCAATTTTTTTTTATTTAGATTTATGTATTTAGCCGTTGAATACAATTAACAAAAATTACTATTATAAAATAAGTATAATTTATAGTTTTATATATGTATTTCTTTTTTGAATGGAAACTATTTCATTAGAGGGGATGTTACTG
>NZ_JAGXJL010000295.1:0-269 GCF_019091475.1 Streptomyces sp. GbtcB6
ACTTCCGTACCTCGGCGATGGTCATGGGCCCCGTGCCGTGCGCCACCGAAAGTTGGAATCTATGTCTTCCATCTGGCGAATAGTAAGCAAAGGGTGATTTCCTTCGAGCTTAACCAAACGAGATAAATGATTGAGTACTCATTTCACTTAGTTGAAATATCATTTATACAGGGTTAAGTGTTTTAAGGATAAAATACATTGTAGGGTGTTACGGTAATCTAAGTCCCTTTACAGTGTAGATCATCTATATAGAGGATCATTGATCACAT
>NZ_JAGXJL010000296.1:0-269 GCF_019091475.1 Streptomyces sp. GbtcB6
AAGGCCGGGCCGCCAGGCACCGCCCCTGGTGCCGCTTCCCGGACGCCGCGGCCTCCCGGGCCAGTTCGGCCGCCAGGGCCGACTCGTCGGCCACGCCGTGTGCGGCGAGGGGGTCGAGGAACGCCCAGCGCAGCTCCTGGTCGACGTCCAGGCCGTCGATCGTCGCCGTACCCGCCAGCAGCTCCTGGGGCAGCCCGAAGTCGGAGCCGTCCGCCGCCGTCGACCCGAAGAACCGCGCCCAGGCCAGCTGGTGCTCGCCGCCCGGCGCC
>NZ_JAGXJL010000297.1:0-269 GCF_019091475.1 Streptomyces sp. GbtcB6
GTTAAGGTCGGGTCAGTAAGGATGCAGGCGCAAGTAAGATTCATCAGAGATATTCCTCAAAATCATCATATCTTATTTACTAGGCGAGAAAGTCCAATTGAGATGAATGAGTTGCGCTAACAGAGTTGTGTTGAAATTCCTGTGTGCGAGATGAACAAGCAACCCCGGGTTAAGTAGCTCGCGTGTTAGGAAGTTCTAAAGACTAAGTGCACTTTAACGGGTGCCGAATCTTCTATTCAAGTCAAACGGTGGGTGTGTCGTTTTGAAGC
>NZ_JAGXJL010000298.1:0-269 GCF_019091475.1 Streptomyces sp. GbtcB6
CTCGGTACGGGCGATATATATTGGTCCGATAGGGGACCGATATGGGCGGTATATTGATAGCCCTCATGTATCATGTGTTGATACGCTCATTATGGCTTGGTACAGTTTGGTATATATCGTACCGACAAATGGTTGATACATCGGTATGGACCGATAAGACGAATCATGAAATGAAGCATGGGTTGATGAAGTCTTCAACCTGGATAAATCTTCTGCTCTATTTCTCGTAAGCTCCATAGCTAACTCTCTTTTGTGTTTATGGAACAACT
>NZ_JAGXJL010000299.1:0-269 GCF_019091475.1 Streptomyces sp. GbtcB6
AAGGTCGCCGCCGGCAATCTTGCGCATCTCACGCAGGGCAGAGCGGAACTTGCCGCTGTCGATCCGAACAGCGTGATCGTTCATGCCGCGCTTGTGCACGGTTTCGAGAGCGTGATGCTGTACGGTGTGATCGCCGCGTGGGCCTTGGCCGTGCTCACCATCATGGCGTTTGGCCCCGACACGCGGGCGCAGCACCGGGAGCCTGCGCTGGATGGGGCGGGCCGCCACCCTAGCCCGTAGGGCATGCGCCGTGCTGTGATGTGTGGGAA
>NZ_JAGXJL010000300.1:0-269 GCF_019091475.1 Streptomyces sp. GbtcB6
TTTTTGGTTGGTTTGAATGATTCTTTCATCAATGTAAGGTCACAGATATTGATGAGAGATCCTCTTCCTACTGTGAATAAAGCTTATGTTGCAGTTATTCAAGAAGAAAGTCAAAGAAGCTTGACATCTGGACCTGTTGGATCTACTAATTCCACCGATGCTGATACTTCTTTGAACAATTCTGCTGGACAGTTTGCTGGTGCTGTGCAGCCTTTTCGATCAAAATACAATTGTACACACTGCGGGATGAATGGACATACGATAGATCG
>NZ_JAGXJL010000301.1:0-269 GCF_019091475.1 Streptomyces sp. GbtcB6
CTTAGTTAAACTAATTGTAGTCAACAGAGAAAGGGAAAGAAGTGTTGGTTGAGTTCACCATGAGACATTGCATCCAACACACTTTACAAAACTAGAAGCAAACATCTAGAGGAGAAGTTACCTCCTTAGAGTCCTGCACTCCCTAGGTGGGGGTGGGAGTGAGGGTGGACTCTCACTCCCAAGTGCGAGTCAAGAATGCTTTAGGGATCCATTTGTGTTTCAAGACCTTCTTGAATGCAAGTAAGCTCTCCAACTTGCAAATGAGATGA
>NZ_JAGXJL010000302.1:0-268 GCF_019091475.1 Streptomyces sp. GbtcB6
GGTCAGTTCGGCGGTGCGCAGTTCCTGCGCGGTCAGGGTGTCCGCCTGCGGGTAGCGCAACGGCAGGGGCCGCATCCCGGCCGCCGTGAGCTCCTCCCTGGCCCGCGCGGCGTGCGCCTCGGCCCCGCAGTGGACGGCTCCTTCCAGCCCCTGGTAGAGCCGGTCGTGCGCATTAAAATGGGTGGCTTTTTTTGAAAAAATTCAAGAAAAAGGAGGGCGTAATTTTTCGATTTCTTAGGTTGTTTTTTCTTTTATTTTTTCATTTACG
>NZ_JAGXJL010000031.1:0-118253 GCF_019091475.1 Streptomyces sp. GbtcB6
TGGCGGCGGACCTCGGCTACGCCGTCCAGAGCCACTTCATCCGCGACTTCAAGGGCATGTTCGGCGAGCAACCGACCTGGTACGCGCAGCGGTATTAGCCTCGCGCTTTCACGAGCGGGTCTGTCCGGGTCTTTATCTAATAAACGGAGAGTGCTTCTGACCTGCAACGATGGGACTTGTCTAGGGTCTTGTCCGCTGCAAGGAAAGAAGCAGTCTCCAGATGGAGAAGCGTATCGGGTCGTATCCGCCTGTCCGCGTTCAGGGCAACGGTGGCGCGGTGGTCACGCAGGCCGGCGGGGTGCTGCTGCTGGAGACCGTCCGTAAGTCCGGCTTGGACACGGCGATATCGGCGGCGCTGGCGCCGTGGCGCAAGCCGCGTGCGGTGCACGACCCGGGCAAGATGCTGCTGGACCTCGCCCTGGCGGTGGCGGTGGGCGGGGACTGTCTGTCGGATGTCGCGGTGCTGCGGGCCGAGCCGCAGGTGTTCGGGCCGGTGGCCTCTGACGCCACTGTCTCCAGGCTGGTCGAGACCCTGGCCGCCGCCGGGCCCCGCGCACTGACGGCGATCCGCCGTGCCAGGGCCGAGGTCCGCGAGCGGGTGTGGAAGCTGGCCGGCACCGACGCCCCCGACACCGGTGGCCAGGTCATCGTGGACATCGACGGGGTCCTGGTGCTGGCGCACTCCGAGAAGCAGGACGCCGCGGCGACATGGAAGCGGACCTTCGGGCACCACCCGCTGGTCGCGTTCGTCGACCACGGAGCCACCGGGTCCGGGGAACCTGTGGCCGGGCTGCTGCGACCGGGCAACGCGGGCAGCAACACCGCCGCCGACCACATCACTACCACCCGCCTGGCCCTGGCCCAGCTCCCCAAGCACTACCGGCGCGGCCGACAAACCCTGATCCGCACCGACTCCGCCGGCGGCACCCACGAGTTCCTGAACTGGCTGACCGCGCGCGGCCGGTGGCTGTCCTACTCGGTCGGGATGACGATCACCGACGCGGTCCACCACGCTGTGCTTCAGGTCCCGGCTTCGGCCTGGACCCCGGCGGTCGAGCCCGACGGTCAGGTCCGCGACGGAGCCTGGGCAGCCGAGCTGGCCGGCGACGTCCTCAAGGGATGGCCGACCGGAATGCGGCTGATCGTACGCAAGGAACGACCCCACCCTGGAGCCCAGTTGAGGTTCACCGACGCCGACGGCATGCGCCTGACCTGCTTCGCCACCAACACCGTCGACACCGCGATCGCGGCCCAGGAACTGCGGGTGGTGATGTCACTTTCGGTTAGTGCTCAGGCCGTCCAGCATGAGGTCGAGGAGGCGTTCGGCCTTGGCGCGCTGGTCGGGCTTTCCGGAGGCGAGGGCGATGCCGGTCAGGGCTGCGAACATGTCGGTCGCGCTGGTGTCGGAGCGGATCGCTCCGGCAGTGACGCCGGCGTCCATGAGCGAGGTGAGTGCTTCCGGCATCATTTCCCGGCTGTGCGCGTAGGGGTTTACTCCGGACTCGACGACGGCCCGCAGTGCCTCGGCCATGCCCAGCTTGGCGGTCGCGCAGCCGTACGCCAAGCTCGTTCGCGCCTCGGGCCGTCCGCTCCGCTGTCACCGTCGCCCATCTGCCGGCGAGCATTTACTGGAAGGCGAGCGCGGGGGCGTCGTCGGCGGCCGCGATTTCTCTGAACTACGAAGTGACCAGCGAGCCTGCTGACCGCCGACGGCGAGTCAGATCGCGTTGATATCGCCGCGGGCGCTCGCTCCCATCGAGTCAGTGCTCGCAGCAACGCGGCTCGGCCATGCCGCCGGGCAGCGAGCCGGGCCAACAGCACAAGCACCGGGTCGAAGGCTTCCTCCGGGAGCTCTTGGACGGCCAGCCCCAAGCTGACAGCGAGATCGTCCATATGCACGGCGAGCTCCGGCATCCGGCTCGACCGGGCCGCATCACGCCGTGACAGCGCGGACCTCCAACCGAGTCACGAGGGTTGCCCAGACCCAGGTAACCAAGTGGACGCGATGGAGGAGCGCAGGCAGTGGTGCCATCAACTCTCACCACCGCCCGTGCCCCGGATTCCATCGGGGTGCCGGGCCGTGTCAGACCGGTGGGCGCTGCCCGGTCCAGACGGCGGTGAGACGGTCGAGTTCTACTTCAGCCTGGCGCAGGCCGAGGGCATAGGCCTCAGAGGCCGCCTGCGGATCCATGGCGTTGACCACCCGGCCTTCCTCCGAGCTGCCGAGCGGCTCGACCGTGGCAAGCCACCTGTCCGCGCCGACGGCGGCGAGTTCGCGGTCAGCGTTTCTGCCCATCGCGGGGGGCATGCCGGGCACGTCGACGCCCAACGGAACGGAGGAGATGGCGATCATGCGGTCGGTCCGGGGTGCAGCGGCCGCGTTGAGGTGGTTGGCAAGCCCTCCGTCGATGTAGCGGCGCCCCTTGAGGGTGACGGTCGGATAGATCATCGGAACGGCGCAACTGGACGCCACCGCGTTCTGCAGCGGCACACCGGACTCGGGACCCCACACCACCAGTTCACCGGTTTCGGCGTCGACGGCGGTGCAGTGGTAGGCGCTGGGCCAGGGCAGGCCGGCAAACGCTTCGTACAGGCCCAGGTAAGCCCGCTCATCGATCGTCTTCGTTCCTTCGGCGGCCTTTGCGATCGAGCGCAGCCCCTGCTCGCGGTCGGTCTCCAGATCGGCCTGCCAGACCGCGGTCATGAAGTTCTGGAAGCCCGCAGCCAATTGCTCGGCGCCCACGAGTTCGGCCACGGCGGCCATCCTGGCCTGTACGGCCGCGACGTCGGTGCGGGAGGCCGCCAGGGCCCCGACCACCGAACCGGCCGAGGTGCCGAGAATCACCTCGGCGTCGGCCAGGTCGAGCCCGGCCTCACGCAGGCCCGTCAGCAAACCCGTCTGCCAGGCGATGCCCACCAGGCCGCCGCCGCCCAGGACCAACGCACGCGTCGGTTCACCGTTCTGTGCAGTCATGACCTTCTCCAGTTCCGCGATCAAAATGGCCCAGTCAGCCGTGCGGACGGCCAGGCCGTCCGGAGTCGTCAGCGGATCGGCGGCCTGCATCCGAAGACACGAGGACTCGCTTCGCAGGCCCGGTCGCTGGGCGAATGCCCTGAGAACCCGGCGCACCTCATGGGCCGTCGCGGAGTTCGACGGCATGGTGGACATGGCGAGGCACCCCGCCGTGCGGACGCTCGGCTGTGCCCCGGGCAGGACTGCCGCGTCTTCACCGGCTCCCGCCGGGCACGGGGGGACGGGTCAGCAGTCGGCCGGTCCTGCTCAGCCCAGGGTGGTGATGCAGAACGGATGGCCGGCAGGGTCCAGCAGGACCCTCCAGAGATCAGGGTGAGGCTGAGTCGCCGCCTCGACAGCACCGAGGGCGAGCAATCGTGCCTGGGCGGCGTCCAGGTCGTCGACACCCAGTTCGAGATGGGCCTGCTTCTCCTGGACGGGGTCCGGCCAGGTGGGACGCTGGTAGCCGGCCAACCGGTTGAAGCTCAGTCCGGTCGAGCCCTCCTTGCCGAGCATGATGAAGTCGTCGCTGGAGAAGCGCACGGGCAGGCCAAGGACCTCGCCGTAGAAGCGAGCCAGCTCGGCGGGGTCCGGACAGTCGAACGTGACGGACGCGTAGCGGATCGCCGGAGCGGAAGTGGTTTCGGTGCTCATGGAAACGACGCTATGCCGGGATCAGGACAGGTTCTGTCCGGGTCATGGACGATACTTCGAGATGTGATCAGTACCTCCGCCCGTCTGCTGCGACTGGTCTCACTGCTGTCCTCGCGGCCGTCGTGGACCTCCCGCGAGCTGGCCGGCTGGATGGAGGTCACCGAACGCACCGTCCGCCGGGACATCGCCAGGCTGCGGGAACTGGGCTACGGCGTCGAGTCCGAACCCGGCCCCTGGGGCGGCTACCGCCTGGGGAGCGGCACCCGTATGCCGCCGCTGATCCTCGACGACGAGGAGACACTCGCTGTGGCCGTCGCCCTGCGCGATGCCGCACTCAGCGGCGTCCTCGGCAGCGAGGAGGCATCGCTGTCCGCGCTGCTGAAACTGCGGCAGGGACTGCCCCCGCGGATCGCGGACCGGCTCGGCGAACTGGACAGCGCGTTCGCCTACACACCCAGGCACGACGAGCAGCAGATCACACCGGGCATGCTGCTCGAACTGGCCGTCTTGTGCCGCCGCAGCGAGCGCACCCGCCTGTCGTACCGAGACCGGGAAGGAAAGGCCACGGTCCGCGACGTCGCCCCCTACCGCCTCGTGCACACCGGGCGCCGCTGGTACTTCGTCGCCCGGGACGTGGCGCGCGACCAGTGGCGGACGTTCCGGGCCGACCGGGTGACGCACACACAACCGACGGGGCAGACGGTGGAACTCATCGACCCACCCGACCCGGCGGTTCTCGTCTCACGCAGCATCGGCGGCGGGACCTACCCGCTTTCCGTGAGGGTCCGCCTGCCATTGCCGTTGGACGCAGCACTGCGACTGGTCCGGCCCACAGCCGGCATCCACCATCCGGACGGCCCCGAGGGCACCATCGTCGAGATCGGCGGCAACGACGCCGACGAACTCGCCGCATACCTGCTCAGCCTGGGCACCCCGCTACAAGTGCTGTCCCCGGACAACGTGAGGCAGGCACTCCTGCACCGCACCCGAGAACTGTTCGAAGACAACGGCGGCAACCTGCCCTCGTAAAGGATCACGCCGAGCACGAGCACCGATCCCAACCGGCGCCGAAACCGTCTACAGGGCATTCTTTCTGTTCGCCGTCGCCGCTGAGGGCGGATCTTCTTCTCTCGTCGGGCGCCCTGAAGACCGAGGTCGTGCATCGGCCGGGCGACGGTGCAGCGGGTCGCTGGTATGCCTTCGCGGTGCAGCTGCCGCCAGACCTTTCGCACTCCGTAGACGCTGGAGTTGTCCGTGTGGACGCGGCTGATCTGCGTCTTCACCTCGGTGTCGCGGAGCGGCCGGGCGCTGGGGGTGCGGTTTTTGGCGGCGTAGTCGGTGCTCGTCGCGATCTTTAGTCCGTGGCTGGTCAGGACCCGGCAGATCGGCTCGGCTCCGAACACCTCTCGGTGAGCGTCAATGAACGCCACGAGTGCTTCGACGGCCGGTCGAACTCGGCCGCGAAGAAAGCCGAAGCCGCTTCAAGGATCTCGTTCGCCCGTCGCAGTTCGGCGTTCTCGGCTCGCAGCCACTTGATCTCCATGGCCTCCTGGGACGTCGTGCCGGGCCGCTGGCCGGTGTCTACCTCAGCCTTGCGGGCCCCAGGTCCGCACCGTCTCTGCCGCACCGATGCCCGGCCTTGCCGCGACTGCCTTCATCACGGCCCTCTCGGCCGGGTAGTTCGGTCGGATCTCCGCAACCATGCGCACCGCTCGTTCGCGAAGCTCAGTGGGGTAGGAGAACGGACGGGCCATGACTCGGTCCTCTCAGGGAATCGAGCCTCCATCAGACCCGCAGCGGTTCAGACGTCCTTGGCTTCCTTCAAGTCCGATTGGATGCTGCTTGAGGATGCCAGAGCGACAAACAACGGCAACTTGTACAGCGGTGGAGGTTCGCCCGCCAGGTCGAGTCGCCGCCAAGCCAGGCGAGCCGAGATCTTCAGCACCCGGTGCGCGCGCATGATGAGCAAGAAAGCGAGCGGCAGTTCTACGAGCACGGCCGAGGCTACGCTTCCCCATACGTCGCCTCGCCCCCGGCTCAACGAAACGTCGAACCAGGCATCGCAGACCAGGAGTGTGGCTGCCACGAAAGACATCGGAACCAGGGCCTGCCGTCTCAGCCAAACGGCCACGCCGGCGCCGGCCAGCGACACGAGCAGCATGACGTCGAAGCCCACCCACACCATGGGCCAGTACCGAGCCTCAAAGCGATCGGGCAACGAAACGGCCAGGTAGACGGTCCAGCTGATCGCTCACACGGGCAACGCGCGGGCGTGAGGCCACGCCGCGAAACCTGTCGATCGCTCTTCGATGGTACGGCGAGCTCCCATCCTGTCTGCAGGCAGAGCCACTGACCTGGTCGGCGACGACCATCAGCGCCGATCCAGCGTACGAAGCCGGTGCCGGAGCCTGGCGAGTGGGACGGCGGTCAGGTGGTCGACCCCAACGACAACTTCGTGGGCCGCTACATGTCCGCCTTCTGGCGGCTGATCGTCCGAGGTGTCACGGCCGTCACCCGTCCAAAAGCGCGCTCGGGGCTCGTACGGCGGACGGTGGACGGCGACGGCGACGGCGACGGCGACGGCGACGGCGAGGTTGTACGACCACCGGTGGCCGGTGGGGATGCCCAAGGTCCGCCAGTGGCACCCCGGCCGTCAGAGCGCAGAACGACCCGCCGGCACATCCGCCTCCGATCAGCCCTCCGCCCGCCGGGCCCCGTCCCGCAGGGCGATGTCCCGGGCTAGTGTGAGGCTCCCGATCAGCTCGGCGCGGGTGCCGAGGGCGGACGCGGCGACCCGGACGCGATTGTCGAAGCCCGGTTGGGCGAGCCGTTCGATCGAGTCGCGGACGCCGTCGACGAACGCCTCGCCGGCCTGGCTCATCTCGCCACCGATGATGACGGCCGCGGGGTCGAGCAGTGCGCACAGATTGGCCAGGACGCGGCCGAGGGTACGGCCGGATTCGGCGAGGATCTTCCGGGCCACCGGGTGGTGGGCGATCTCCGGCAGCCGGGACCGCAGGTCGGTGTCGCCCGGGTAGAAGTGCCGGATCTGCTGGAGCACCTGGCGGACCGAGACGATGGTCTCCAGACAGCCGCGGTTGCCGCACCGGCACCAGTCTCCGTCCGGGATCACCTGGGTGTGCCCGATCTCGCCCGCGGCCCCGAAGCTTCCGCTGACCGGGATCCCGTGGACGATGAGGCCCGCCCCGATGCCGTCGGACGCCTTGACGTAGATGAGGTTGCCGCGGTTCTCGGCGGCACCGTGCCGGTGTTCGGCGAGGGCTCCGAGATTCGCGTCGTTGTCGAGGGAGACCGTCAGTCCCGTCCGGGAGCCCAGTTCGGCCGCCAGATCGAGCCCGGACCAGCTGGACAGGATGGTGGGCGAGGCGATGGCCCGTTTGCTCATGTCCAGCGGCCCCGGTATGCCGACGACGCACGCGTTCACGGGCCCGTCGACCGTGAGCCGGACCTCCTGGACCGTCTGCCGGATCATGTCGGCCGTGACGTCCAGGGCCGCGGTCGGGCGGGTGTCCACATCGATCGCCACTCGCCGCTCGGCCCGGACGGTCAGGTCGAGGGTGGCCGCGGCGACGGTGAGATGCCGGTGGCCGACGTCCGCTCCGACGACCGCGCCCGCCGGATAGCGGGGCCGAAGGCGGCGGCCGGGGCGCCCACGGCCGCCCCTGTTCTCCCCCTGGTGCTCGGTCAGTAACTCGTCGGCGAGGAGGTCGCGAACGACGGCCGCGACGACCGGACGGCTCATGCCGAGCGCCGTCTGCAGTTCGGGGCGCGACGCGCTCCCGTGCCGCCGGACATGGGTCAGGATCTCGTCACGTGGAGACACGTGTCACCTCCCTGGTGAGGGCGTCAATTTATGTCTGGCAAGAACGGAATTCCAGAGGGTTGACGCATCGAATGTGCGAATTTAACCTCCTTGAACGTTCGATCTTTTATAGAGCCACCTGCTTTGACTCGAATTCTGTCCAGCGGAGACATAAATCGTCGAGCACTTCAGTGGTGAGGAGTCCGCATGGAGCTCGATCGGAGATCGGTACGACGCCGCGGCAGCCGTTTACGCCGTACGGCGCTGATCGCAGGAGTGAGCGCGGCGGTACTGGCCGGAAGCGCGGCCGTGGCTCCCGGCGCCTCGGGCGCGGGCAGCGAGGGTGTGACCGTCAAGGTGTCTGCCCGCGTCGCCGCCCTCATCGGCCGGATGACGCTGGACGAGAAGTTGTCCTTCGTCCATGGCGGCACCGATCCCCAGGCGCTCGGGCAGGCCGGATACATCCCGGGGGTGCCCCGCCTCGGCATCCCCGAACTGCGGCTCACCGACGGCCCGGCGGGCGTCCGGGTCAACGAGCACGCCACCGCGATGCCGGCACCGGTCGCCCTGGCCTCGTCCTTCGACGACCGGCTGGCCAGTGAGTTCGGCCGGACCATCGGACGCGACGGCCGTGCGCTCGGCCAGGACGTCCTGCTCGCCCCCATGACGAACACCATCCGGGTGCCCTACGCGGGGCGGAACTTCGAGACCTTCAGCGAGGACCCGCTGCTCAGCTCCCGCATGGTGGTCGGCGAGGTCGAGGGCGTCCAGAGCCAGGGCCTGATCGCCACCGTCAAGCACTACGCGGAGAACAACCAGGAAGACAACCGCATGGGGGTGAACGTCAACGTCGACGAGCAGACCCTGCGTCAGATCGAACTGCCCGCCTTCGCGGCCGCCGTCAAGGCCGGCGCCGGGGCGGTGATGTGCTCGTACAACTCGGTGAACGACAGCCACGGCTGCGGCAGCGAGGAACTGCTCGACTCGATCCTCAAGGAGCAGTGGGGCTTCACGGGCTGGGTCATGTCGGACTGGGGCGCGACCCACGCGACGACCGACATCGTGAACGGCCTCGACCAGGAGATGCCGAGCGGCGTCTTCCTGGGCGAGGAACTGAAGACCGCGATAACCGACGGCACTATTCCGGTCTCGGAGCTGAATGATTCGGTCGCGCGCATTCTGCAGCAGATGGCGAAATTCGGTCTCCTCGACGGTGCGGCGGCCCGGCGGCCCGCACGCGATCCGAAAGGCGGCGCGGAAGTCGCGCAGAAGGTGGCCGAATCCGGCGCGGTCCTGCTGAAGAACACCGGCGAAGCGCTTCCGCTGACCGGCAAGGACACCAGCATCGGCCTCATCGGCCCGACCGCGAGGACACCGAAGGTCACCGGCGGCGGCAGCTCCAACGTCGTACCGGACTCCGCGGCCTCGCCGCTGGACACCATCACGGAACGGGCCGGCCCGCACACCACGGTGCGCTACGCGACCGGCGACGACAACACCGGCGTCCCCATCCCCGCCTCGGCCCTCAGCCCCGCCCTGCAGGTCGACGCGGACGGCACGATCCCCGTCACACCGGACGCCTCCTTCTACTACAGCGGCACCCTCACCGTGCCCACCGACGGCGACTACTCCTTCGTCTTCGACCTTCCCGCCGCGTACGGCCTGGTGAGGATCGACGGGAACAGCGTCATCACCGGCTTCCTGGGCTCCAGCAGCGCCACGGTGCACCTCACGGCGGGAGCGCACAGCTTCGAGGCCGGCGCCCTCGCGATCCAGGGCGGACCGACGAAGGTCCGGCTGAACTGGGTCACCCCGCAGGCCGCGCAGGCCGCGCGGGAGCAGGCGGTGGCGCTGGCCCGCGAGGTGAAGACCCCCGTCGTGTTCGCCTACGACGACGGCACCGAGGGCTTCGACCGGAAGAACCTCTCCCTGCCGGCCGACCAGGACGGGCTCATCTCCGCCGTCGCCGACGCCAACCCGAACACGATCGTCGTCCTGAACACCGGGTCGTCGATCACCATGCCGTGGCTGTCCAAGGTCAAGGCGGTGCTCGACATGTACTACCCCGGGGAGAACGGGGCCGAGGCCACCGCCGGGCTGCTCTTCGGCGACGTGAACCCCTCGGGCAAGCTCACCCAGACGTTCCCCGCGAGCGAGTCCGCCACACCGGTGGCCGGCGACCCGCTCAGGTACCCGGGAGTGGACGACCAGGAGAACTACACCGAGGGCATCTACGTGGGCTACCGCTGGTACGACAAGGAGCAGGCCGCCCCGCTCTTCCCCTTCGGCTACGGACTGTCGTACACCTCCTTCGCCTATCGCGACCTCGCGGTACGGCAGAGTCACGGCGCGTTGACCGTCTCGTTCACCCTGAAGAACACCGGCACCCGCGACGGTGCCGAGGTCGCCCAGGTCTACGTCGGCGCGAGCCCGGGGACCACCGCGCCGCAGGCGGTGCGCTCGCTCGGCGGCTACCAGAAGGTGCGTCTGCACGCGGGTCAGTCGAAGACTGTACGTATCCGGGTCGACGCCCAGCAGCTGAAGTACTGGAACACGTCCTCCCATGCCTGGGTGCTCGGCACCGGGAAACGGGACGTGTGGGTCGGCTCCTCGTCGCGGACGCTCCCCCTGCACGGCAGCGTCGGCGTCACCCGCTGACCGCGCGGATCCTCCCCCACCACGCGTGCCGGCCGCACCGTCACGGCCGGCATCCCGCCAGAGAGGTCTCCATGACTGCCAGCAGAATCCGTACTGCCCTGGGCGGCGCGTTGATCCTGTCCATGACCGCCGTCGGACTGCTGCCCGCGACGGCGTCCGCAAGTGCGCTGAAAGTGGTGCCGACCGACAAGGGCGCCGTGCGCGGCGCCGTCTCCCAAGGCGTCGAGCGGTTCGTCGGCATCCCCTACGCGGCGGCCCCCACCGGCTCCCTGCGCTGGAAGCCATCGCGGCCCGCGGCGCGCTGGACCGGCGTTCGGGAGGCCACCGCCTTCGGCAACCCCTGCCCCGTACTGCCCAGCGGCAACGGCCCGCGCAGCGAGACCGAGGACTGTCTCGACATCAACGTGTGGCGGCCGGCGGGAGTGCGGGCCGGCGACCGTCTTCCTGTGCACGTGTTCATCCACGGCGGTGGCCTGACCAACGGCAGCGGCGCACAGAACGACGAGTCCAAGCTCGTCCGGGAGACGGGTGTCATCGGGGTCTCGCTCAACTACCGGCTCGGCGTCTTCGGCTTCCTCGGACTGCCGGCCCTCACCGAGGAGGGCGGCGAGTCCGGCAACTACGGCTTCACGGACCAGCAGGCCGCGCTGCGCTGGGTGCAGCGCAACATCGCGGCCTTCGGCGGGAACCCGGCCGCGGTGACCATCGACGGCGAGTCCGCGGGCGGCTGGTCCGTCTGCGGACATCTGGTGTCGCCCGGCTCGCGCGGTCTGTTCGCCCGCGCCGTGATCCAGAGCGGCTCCTGCCCCAGCGAGCCGCAGGCTCAGGCCGAGACCACCGGATCGGCGTTCGCCCGGCAGGCGGGCTGCGACGGCACCGACCAAGCGGCCGTCCTCGGCTGTCTGCGGTCGGCCTCGGCGGGCTCTCTCCTCGACGCGAGCCGGACCTTCTCGGCCGCCTTCGTGGACGGGACCTCGACGTTCCCGGTCAACGTACGCGAGGCGGTGGACAGCGGGCGGTTCGCCCGCGTGCCGGTGCTCGTCGGCGCCAACCGTGACGAGGGCCGCACCTTCGCGCAGGGCTACACAGGGGCGGGCAAGGATGCCTACCTCGCCTTCGTCCAGCGCGTCGCCGGGGACCGTGCCGACGAGGTCCTAGCCCGCTACCCCTGGCCCGGGACGTCCGACGCGTACACCGCGGCGTACCTCGTCGGCGCGATCATGACCGACTCGGGGATGATCGGCGGGATCGGCGGGTGCGGGCAACGCTCACTCGTCGGGGCCTTCGAGCGGTACACCCCCACCTACTCGTACGAGTTCGACCACCGGACCGGGCCGGGTCTGACGCAGATACCCGGCTACGTCTGGGGGGCCGGTCACGCCGCGGAACTCGCCTACATCTGGCCCAGCTTCGACAACGGCACGCCGATCGCTCCGCTGTTCAACACCGACGAGCGCCGGCTCGCCCGCGAGATGACGCAGTACTGGGGCGCCTTCACGAAGACCGGCCGGCCGCACGTCGCCCGGCAGTTCGCCTGGCCCGCCTACCACAGCGGCAAGGGGTTGACGCTGTCGCTGCGGGCGGGAGGCAGGAGTGTCCTGATCGACGACGCCCAGTTCTCCGCGGAACACCAGTGCTCGCTCTGGGACACCATGCCGGTCACACACAACTCCTGAAGACACGACGCGTTCGACCAGGCCAATGACCTCCCGTCAACAAGCAGATGATCGTCGTGGTTGGGGCCGGGCCGAGCTCTGGACGGCCACCGGCGCGGCGGTCTGGATGCCACGCGGTTGCCGCCGGGGGCCGCGGAGCATCGCGAACAGCGCGCTGATCCGCTGGCGGGCCAGGCGGAGAAGTGCCGGGGTGTGGGTCCTTCCGCGGACCCGGCCTCGGTCGTATCAGCGGGAGGCGGGATCGTGCTGCCCGCGCGCCGAGTGGTGGGACCGGAGGCCGGGTTCCATCACCCCCAGGTCCTCCTCGACGGGGTAGCCCGTCTGCTCACCGGGAGGCCGCCGGCCCCTGTCGGCGCCCAGGGCACCACCGAGCGGTTCAGCCGTCTCGACGGGGCCAGGCCCGGTCCTCCTCGCGCACGCCATCAGCGTCACCGGATCACTGGCCACTCTGAAAAAGCTCAGTAACTGCAAAGGGGGAAATCAGGCGCCAGACCGCGTGGGCCGCCCCCTGGTGGGGAACGGCCCTCAGGTGGGAGGCGTGGTGCCTGCGCTCAGCCGAGTTGCTGGGCGTTCAGGCTCGTGAGGTGTTCGTTGGCGGGATTTTCCTTCGCGTAGAGCACCTGGATGTCGATAGCGAGGTCGGTGCCGGGGTCGATGGTGTGTCCGCCGCTCGCCGGGGAGCCGAGCAGGACGCTGCCCTCGGTGCCGTCCCGCAGAATCTGGCCCCAGAAGACATCGGTGAACCCCTTGTACAGGGAGGTCCCCTCGGGCAGGTCACCAAAGCCGAGCGCCCATTTCACGACGCGTTCCTCGGCGGCGCGTACCGTGATCCGGTAGGAGTAGATCCACTTTTGGGTCTCCCAGTCCTGCCACTTGCTCAGGAACTCCTGATCGACGATCAGGTTTCCCAGGAAGGGGGCCGCCAGCGCCGACTGGGCCTGGTCGTTCCAACTGCCGTTCGGACTGTCGGCCATGGCGATCTTCGCCAGGTTCGCGACCGAGGACCTGCGGCCCACCGGCAACGAATGCCCCTGCTGGTCGGCGGCCGAGAAGAGCGCGTTGTCCTCGTCGGTGCGGTTGACAACGCTGCTCACCCCGTCGGCACTGTGGTCGAAGCCGTACACGGAGAAGTCCTTGACGGACGTGCCCACGGGAATGGCCAGGATCTTGTCACCGACCCCCGGGGTCTGGCCGCTGTTGAAGTTGACGGCCCGGTAGAGGCAGAAGTTTCCCTCGGGGCACACCTCCTCTCCTTGGCCGTAGATCAGCTGTGCGCTCTCGTCGCTCACGTGTCTGCCTTCCTGTTGACGACTGATGGGCCCGGGCAGGAGGCGGCTGGCCCCCTGCATCCGCTGAGGTCCCTCGAAGGCCCGTTCAATACCGTGAGCGACAATAACGTTACTGTCTGTAGTTGAATGATTCGACTCGCCTGGCCCGACCAGAGAGCCCAGAGCATTCCGATCATCGAGTGGCGTGCTTTCACAGCGTTCCACCCCACTGGATGACGTCCAGCGGGGTGGAGTTCAAAGAAAGCTTTTCATCAGCACCCGGACTCGACGGCCCGATGTGCTCGCGCAGGCGGGCGCCTAGAGCTTCCAGCTGCGCAGCCGGCCGGCGACGTCCTGGACGCTGATGCGGGTGTCGCGGACCTTGCGGACCAGGTCGGGCAGCGCGCCGTAGGGGGGATCGATGCCCTCGCCGGCCTGGGCCATGTACTGGGCGGCGATGAACGCGGCGTAGAGGCTGTTGCGGTGCGGGAGCGGTTCCAGACGCACGATGGTGTGCAGCAGGGCTGCGGCGCGCCAGGCCGTGTCGGGGTCGGCGGCGGCGAGGGTGGGCAGCCGGGTCTTGTGGCGGGCGACGGCGGCGACCAGCGCGGAGTAGTCCGCCACGGTCAGGTCGTCGTGGCCGAGCGCGTTCTCCTGGACGTCGAGCAGCCAGGAGACGTCGATGTAGAGGGGCGGCATCAGGCGGCAGCGGCCCCGTTGCCGCGCTCGGCGGGCGGCACTTCGTCGGGGAAGGCCTCGTCGAACTCGCCGCGCAGCCGCTCGGCCCATTCGGTCGCGCCGGCGACGAACTGCTTGCGCTGCATCTCGCGGATTCCGAGGTCGTGCAGGTACTGCTTGAGGCTCTTGCCCTCGGCGGCGGCCGCGGCCCGCACGCCTTCGAGTTCCTCTTCGGTGAAGGACACGTTCAGGGATGGCATACCCGTGATGGTACCTAGTAGGTGCCTTCCAGTGAAGCGGGACGGCGGTGCTTCACCGAACCCAGCCGCCCGCCGCGCGAGCCTGCATCATCTTGACCTCGCCGCGTACCCCGGGGCACGTTCGCCGGTCCCCAGGCTGGGCCGACTCGAAGAGACCGAGGACGTGTTCTGCGCACGAGGCCGCCCACAGAGCGAGGAGACGGTGATCGGCATCAGTCAGCGTCCCACCACGGCGGATCGTCACGAAGCGAGGGTTCCGGACTTTCGGAAGGATCATGAGGTGCGCCCTCTCCTTCGCACATCGGCTCCGCTCCCTGCGGGGACAGCGGCCGCCGCCCGGCAGGAGTCTGCTCTCCACCCCGGCCGCCGACGCCCTGCGCTCGTCGCGTGCCCCGGACGCGCCCGAGTCGGACGCGGACGACGACGGGCAGGGGCGCACGTCAGGCGTTGATCAGCACTGGTGCGGAGGTGAGGACGCTTCATGCCGTCGGGCTCTTACCGTTGGGGCGGGGGCGGTGTCACGCGTAGTTGCGCAGTTCGGGCCACGTCTCGGCCCAGGGGCGGCGGGGGCCTGTACAGACGTAGACGTGGCCGCCCCATTGGGCGTTGTGTACGCCGTCGGGGTTGGAGAGGGTGGCGGCCACGCGGACGTGCTGGAAGTACTGGCGCAGATGGGTGGCGTACTCAGGGGCGTGGTCCGGGCCGGGGGCGACGGCCACCACGGTCGTGGCGTGCGGGTTGCCGGGCCCCCACCACCAGTCGGTGTTGTGGGCGCTCACGGCGGTGGGCAGTCCGGTGCCGCGGCCGAGTTCGTTGATGGCGCCGGCCTCGCCGTAGTCCGCCGCGAAGATCACCCCGTTCGCACGCTGATCGGGCGGGAGCCCTGTCCATACCTGCCTTACGGTGCCCACCAGTTGGGGCCAGCCCAGGGATTCCCCGGAATTCGTGTTGATGCCGTACGTCCAGGCCACGTCGGAGGGCGGCAGCACCGGCAGCACGATCACGGCGAGCAGCGCGGCCGAGACGGCGGTTCCGACCATCAGGCCGCGCAGCCGGCCCTGGCGGGAGTGCAGCCACCCGTCGAGTCCCACGGCCCCGGCCGCCAGCAGGCACACGTACAGGCCGCCCAGGTAGTACACCTGCGCCCCGGTCGTCACGGCGAACAGCACGAACAGCACGGCGTACGCGGTCACCAGGCATCGCCACACCGGTCGGCCGGACCGCCACAGGAACCGCAGGCCCGCCACCCACAGCACCGTCATCGCCAGGCAGGACATGCCGAGCTGCCCCACGATCCACGTGGGGATGTTCCCCGGGCCTCCGTTCTCCCCGTTCAGCGCCCGCGTCATCGCGAACATCGCCCAGCCGTGCCGCGCCTGCCACCACAGGTCCGGCAGCACGAGTGACACGGCTGTCGCGGCGCCCACGAACAGTCGGCGGTCGGCCGCGGTCCGGCGGGCCGGGCCGAGCAGCGTGGCGGCCAGCAGGACGGCCCCGAAGATCGCCGCGAGGTGGTTGAATTCCGCGCCGACGCCGACCAGCGCTCCCACGGCGAGCCACCACCGCGTGTCGCCGGTGCGGCCGATCCGCACGACCACGAGCGCGATCGCCGCCCACGCCAGCACTTCGTACGCCGTGGTGTTGGCGATGTGCGCGGCGCCCAGCAGCACGGGCATGGTGGCGGTCGCGATCGCGGCGAGCAGGTGGGTCCGCCGCGCGCCGCCGAGTTCCCGCGCGGTCATCCCGCCCACGACCACCGTGCCCGCGGCGGCCAGCGCGGGCCACAGCCGCAGGCCCGCCTCCGAGACCCCGAACAGCGACAGCGAGACCCGGGCCAGCAGCGGCGCCAGCGCCGGCTGGTCCACATAGCTCGCCTGGAGGTGCCGGGCGCAGTCCAAGAAGTACAGCTCATCGATGTGGAAGCCGTAGCGCGGGGACAGCGCCATCAGCACGGCCAAGACCACTCCCGCGACGGCGAAGACCCGCCGGTCCAGCGGTGCGATCCGCCCGCCGACCTCGCCGTCCGCACCCCGCCCCACGTCCGTCGCGTCCGTCATCCCCGCTGCCCCCGGTCCTCGGCCCCTCGGTCGCGTCGCCTGCGCGGCCGGAGGCGGCCCGGCGCGCACGGCTTCCAGGCCGCTCGTACCCTACGCACCCGGTCCACGCGTGGTGAAGTGCCTCCGACCGGCGCTCCCTGCCGACCCCGAGGGCCGGCTGGTGGCGGGCCGAGCGGCCCGGCCGAGTGGTGGTCAGCAGCGCCCTGGGAGTGGGAAGACCTGGAGTGATCCGCGAACCGGCACCTGAGGGGGTGGCTTGGTCGCCCCCGGACACCGATGCCGCAGCTCAATGGCCGGGGCATACAGAACTCATTGCCACATGTCCCGAGTCCGACGAGCCGACGGCGAAGGGGACGCCCCTCAGGCCGTTCGTACGGTGGGTGCGCCCGGTGCTGGAGGGTCGAGCCGGGCGATGAGGGTACGGCCGATGCGTTGGAGTTCCTCGTCGTGGTCGATGTTCTGGAATCTGCCGCCGCGTCGGGGCAGGGCCAGTTGCTCGCGGAGCAGGGGCAGGGCCGGTGCCGCGAGGGGGCCCATGCGGTCAAGGCAGGTCACGACGTGGTTGGCCGTCGCGGGGTTCTCGGCCATGGCCCTCAGCAGGGCGTCCAGGACGGCCGGCGCCTCCTCCTCGCCGCCGATCTCCCAAAGCCCGGCCGCGCAACGGAGCCGGACCCAGTCGTAGTCGTGCACCAGGAGGGTGCGCAGGCGCGGCAGTGCGGCGGAGGCGTGCGGGCCGATTTCGCCGAGCAGTTCAGCCGCGTCACTGGTGTGGTCGTCGAGGAGGCCGAGCAGGAGCGGCATGGCCTCGGCCAGGTCACCGCTCACAGCCCACAGCGCGGCGACGGCCTCAGGGCGTACGCGCGCGTTGGTGGCGGCGGTCAGCGACCGGATCATGTCCTGCGCGCCGGCTGCCGCCGGGCCGAACGCGCGCAGTGCCTTCAGGGCTGCTTGTGTGATGTTGTGCTGCCCATGGTGCGCTGCGGCGCCGAGCGTGTCCGCCACCGCAGGAACCGCGGCCGGGTCCGCGAGCGCGGCCAGGGCGGAGAGGATCGCGTTGGCGCTCATCTCGGTCCGCTGCTGGGAAAGGTCGATCCGGCGCAGGTGGTCGCAGAGCCGGGGCACCAACTCGTCGGCCGCCTGCGGCAGATACGGTGCCACCTGGATCGCACGCCAGGCGTCGACGTCGCTGTCCAGCGCGGCCAGCAGACTCGGCAGCGCGCGTGCGTCGCCCAGGCGCGCCAGGACCCGGACAGCTTCCTGGTGGCTTCTGCGCAGCAGCGCCTGCGGTGCGGCCCACACACCTGCGCCGTGTGCCGCGCGTTGGGCGTCGATGTGCGCGGCGAGTGCCTCCCGGGCAGGGGCGGCGATCGGATGGCAGGACTCCAGGACGGCTGCGGCCTCGGCGGTGACCTCCTGGTCGGTTGTGGAGAGTTGGTCAGCGACGAGCAGGAGGAGGGGGTGTGGTTCCCGCGCAGGTGGTGGACCGCACCGTAGAAGCGGTCGAGAGCCCCGTGGCGTTCCTCGGCGTCCGGAGAGCGCAGCGCCCGCAGCAGCGCCGGCACCTCTTAGGCCGAGCCGTACGCGTCCTGCATCGACGCCCAGTCGATGTCATGAAGTCCGTCGAACGTGATCCACACCATGCCAGGCAGCACTGACAACCGGCGCGTCCCGGGGACGACACCTTCGGCACGGCGGCAACATGAATGTCGATGGGAAGCAAGAGCGACTACCGTGGTGCGGGCTCTTGATGACCACGTGCGGAGGCAGTTCGGTCCGTGGCAGGATGCCGGCATGCTGATCCGAAAGGCCGATGCCGCGTAGGCGTCCGAAGGGGCTGCGCGCGAAACGTTGGCGGCCCAGAAGAGAGATTCCGGTTCGCCGGGTCCGCGGTGTGACTGCGGCAACTCGCGTAGCGATCCGGAAGCTGGAAGAGGACCGACTGTGGCCAGGGGCTGTGGCTGCTGCCCTGGCCGAGTGCCACTGGTATCTGAGACAGCCGGGACGCGTGCTGCCGGATCCGGTCATGGACTGCGAGTGCTGTGATCCTCTCGTGGCCCGAGACCGCCTGGAGGACGTGTTGTTGTGGCTTCCCTGCGGTGCTCGAGAGGATCTTGGCAGGCTCGTTTCCAAGCTCGATTCCGAATTCGACCGCCGGACTGTTCCCGTCAGTCCTCACCTCATGGTGGCAAGTTCGTGGGGTGCGTGCGGGTGGTGGCGTCGGCGTCTCCTGGAGAACTGAGAGGCCCGGTTGCCTGCATGCCCCTCAACGAGTCTTGTTTGTCACCGAGTTCGTATGTCGTCGGAAGGTCTGCTTGGCCTCTCGATGCCGGTGGGTTTCAATGTCGCTCGGGTGCGCAGGCCGGGCGTCGATAGTGTGTTGCCATGCCGTATCCGCCGATGTCGCTCCGACTCGAAACCGCTCGGCTGACGTTGCGTCCGTGGACCGAGTCCGTTGTCGAGGCCCATCGCATGCTTGTTGCCGAACGGGGCGACGGTATGCCGTCAACAGAGCACAACCGGCGGATGATCGAGGAGCAGCGCTCCGCATCGGCGCTGACCGGGATTGCTCTGCTGGCCGTCGTCCGCCGCGATGCCGGCGACTTCATCGGGTACTGCGGGCTCACCGTCGGTCGGGCTTCTGTCGACGAGCCAGAGATCGCGTACGAGTTGTTCCGGCGGGTGCACGGACAGGGCTATGCAACTGAGGCAGCCTTCGCCGTGCTCGACGCCGCGACCACGACCGGACGGAAGCGGCTGTGGGCGACAGTGCGCCCCTGGAACGCGCCGTCGTTCCGTGTCCTCGAAAAGCTCGGGTTCGAGCGCGACCATGTGTCGGCGGATGGCCGTGACGAACTGGTGTGGCTCACTCGCTGTCTGTCGTAGGAGAGCGCGTTCCGGCCGTCTGAATTCGTCGGGCACGTAACCCTGGCAGGCCGGATCGCCTGGGGCGAGAAGCGAATCGGGCCAGGCCGCTGCAACGGGACCGCAGGTCGTTGGAGCAATCCCCGGCGTGCAGCGCCTGAGCGGGACGAGTGCCGCTTGCGGCCCGACAGTTACGGGCCGCGGGCACAGTTCGTGATCACCGGTGGGGTGCGTTTACCCCCGGTGACCTGGCAGGGCGTTCCGCGAAGGCCGTTGTCAGTGCCTCCGACTACGGTTCGATCAGTGGGATCCGCGGGCCAGACGGCGGATCCGTTATGGGGAGGGGTTTGGTCTGCCATGTCCATCGGTTCCGCCGCGGTGTCGACGACGTATCTGGAGCTGTCCCAGGAGGACGGTGCCGCGCACAAGTTCTACGAGGTGACCGTCGCCGACCTGGTCGTGACGGTGCGGTACGGCCGGATCGGCGCCGAGGGACAGTCGCAGACGACGACGTTCGCGACGGCGGAGAAGGCACGGGCCGCAGCCGCGAAGAAGGTCGGCGAGAAGGTCCGCAAGGGGTACGCCCCCGCTGTACTGGGACAGCGCGCGCCGCGGTCGGTGACCCGGCGTCAGGTCGCCTCGGCCCCCTCCACCGCGCGTTCCGCCGCGCCCGTGCTCTGGCGTTTTCGCACCGGCTCCGCGGCGTTCGGCATCCATGTCGACGACGACCGCTGCTGGGTCGGCAACCAGTCGGGCGATGTGTACACCCTCGACCACGAGGGCGGCGTGCTGGCCCGCTTCAGCCTGCCGGACGGCGTGAAATGCCTGGTCGCCGACGACTTCTGGATCTACGCGGGCTGTGACGACGGCAGGGTGTACGACCTGTCCTCGAAACTGCCGTTCGTGGCCTACGACATCGCGGCGGACGTCGACATCTTCTGGCTGGACATCCACGAGGGCGTGCTGGACGTATCCGACCGCGACGGCCGGCTCACCGTCATCGACCACGAGGACGAGCACCAGTGGGCCCGTCGCAGCCAGGGCGAGCAGGCTTGGATGGTCCGCGCCGACGAACGGGCCGTCTACCACGGCCACACCAGAGGCGTCACGGCCTACGCCCCCGACGGCGGCCGGGAGCTGTGGCACACGCCCACCAAGGGAGGGGTGCTGTTCGGCTGGCAGGACGGCGACGTGGTGTATGCGGGTACCGCCCACAAGGCGGTCCAGCGGCTGTCGAAGGCGACCGGCGCGATCGAGGTGACGTACACCTGCGACAGCGCCGTGTACTCGTGCGCGACCTCACCCGGCGGGCGGTTCGTGTTCGCCGGTGACGCGTCCTCGTCCGTCTACTGCTTCGCGCAGGACGGCACCCGGCTGTGGAAGCTGGGCACGGGCAACGGCTCGGCACTGTCGATGCAGTACCACGACGAGCGGCTCTACCTGGTGACCACCGACGGCTCGCTGGTCTGCGTGGACGCGAGTGAGGCGGCCGTCACGGCGGCTCAGGAGGGCACGGTGCCGGTGGCTCGGGACATCAAGCTGGCGGCGGCGATGCCGGCCTACGCACCGGCCACGGCCGTAGGCGCGGTGGCAACCGTCGCGCAGGCGCCCACCGGGGCGATCGTCGTGGAGTGCGTCCAGGAGTCGGGCCGGGTCCGGGTGCACGTCGTGTCCGACGGCTACGACCAGTCACTGAACGTCCAGTTCCCAAGGGGGATACGCGAGCCCGGGGCCCGCTATGTCGTGGACTCCTTGCACACGGCGGCCGGCGGCTTCTACCGGGTACGCGGTGACATCCGGCGACTGCTCTGACCGAACCCAGGGTGCCGTCATGGGCTCAAGGACGGGCGGTAATGGAGCGGTCCTGTCGCCGGCTGTCCCCTGAGCCACAAGATGTTCGTCGGCGAACGCGGACCGACGTGCCTTTCATGTGTCCTGACGGGCTCGGCCCTGCAACCAACTCGCCGTCAGGCGGCGCCAACGGCAGGCCGTTCGCGTCGGTACTGCGCAGCTTCCAGCCGAGGTAGCCCGGGCACCGGTCCCTTCGTGCCGGGACCCGTGCAGGACGGAGTCCTGCGCGCCGGGCTCGCCGCCTTCACCGTCTGCGATCTGGCGGCCGACGACGGCATCCGGCCCCGGTGCCAAGGCCTGTGTCCCCCATATTCGGTCCACTATTCGCGGCGGTCCGCTACGGCAGGCCTCCGCGAGGGAGCTGACATCCTGCCCGAGGACGGCCTCCAGGACGATGCGGCGTCCCTGGTGAGGGCGGGTGGCCATAAGCAGGGAAGTTCCCGCCATCGTGAAGTAGCGGGTCAGCAAGGTGGCGGGTCCTCGTTTCGGGGTGCTCGTGCTGGTCGTGGGCGGCAGTCTGTGTTGTGGGGCGTCCGGCGAAATGGTCTGCCGATGAGTTCACCGTCCTCCAACGGGCCATCCAGCAACACGTCCCTTCTCGACAGAAGTGCCATGACCACCATCCAGCCAGTGATCGTGGCTGCCGGCCAGGATGTTCTGCTCGACTTCTACACAAAACTCTTCGGCGTTGCCGTCCCATGCGGGGGGGTGATAGCGGCGCCTTTCCGGAGGCGATCAAGGTCGAGCCGGCGGCCGAGGTCCTTGGCGGATCAGCGGCCGGGGATGAAGCAGGTGAATGGACTCGTGCAGCCCTCTAGGCGTACCGACTAGTCGGTACTAGCCTCTGGCCACGCTCTCGGAGCCGGGCCGCCGCGCACTCTCGCCGCGTCTACGCGAGCACCTGGTTTCCGGGTATCCCTGGGAGGAGCCGTATGTCCGCCGCTACGACGCCGTTCGACGCCGACAGACCCGCGCCCGATGTACCGTCCACAGGCGCCCGCGGCCCGCTGGCCCGGCTGTACCGCCGCGAACTGGCGGACTATCCGCCCACCGGTCGCCGCATGGCGTATCTCGCGATCGTGGTCGTCACCACTGTCGTCCTGTACTACATGCTGTACATCCAGTACGCGGTGGCGACATCGATCATCACGCACTTCGGCATGACGTACCGCTACTTCATCTGGGTCTCGGTGATCGGCAACGCGATCGGGGCCTTCGCCTCGCTCGTGGCCGGTCTGGCGGACCGCTGGGGCCGGGCGAATCTGGTGGTCTACGGACTGCTGATCGCCGCGCTGCTGGTCTTCTTCGGGCTGCCGAACTCGGCGAACAAGACCACCTATCTGGTGCTCTTCGCACTCGTCAGCTTCATCGAGGGCATCGTGCTGGTCGCCACCCCCGCGCTGATCCGGGACTTCTCCCCGCAACTCGGCCGGGCCACCGCGATGGGGTACTGGACGATGGGCCCGGTCATCGGCTCCCTGGTCGTCACCACCGTCACCAGCAACACCCTCGACAGCGCCACCTGGCAGGACGAACTGCGCTATTCGGCGATCGCCGGGGCCGTCGTCTTCATCGTCGCGGTCTTCGCGCTGCGCGAGCTGTCCCCGGCGCTGCGCGACCAGATCATGGTGACGCTGCGGGACCGTGCACTGGTCGAGGCGCGCGCCAAGGGGCTGGACACCGAGGCGGTACGCCGTGGCGAGTGGCGGCAGATGATGCGCCTGGACGTGCTGGGCTCGGCCTTCGCCATCGCTGTGTTCCTGCTGCTGTACTACGCGGCTGTCGGCAACTTCGTCGTCTACTTCGCGACCGTCTTCGGCTACAGCGAGCAGCGCACCAACGCCCTGGCCAACTGGTACTGGGTGGCCAACGCCATCGCCCTGGTCCTGGTCGGCCTGCTCTCGGACCGGCTGAAGGTCCGCAAGCCCTTCATGATCGTCGGCGCGGTCGGCTCCGTCGTGGTGACCGCGGTCTTCGCCACCCGTGCCACCCACCCGACCACCGACTACTACACCTTCGCCTGGCTGTTCGTCGGCATCGGCGTCTTCAGCGGCATCGCCTACGCGCCCTGGATGGCGAGCTTCACCGAGACGGTGGAGAAGCACAACCCGGCGGCGACCGCGGCGGGCCTGGCCGTGTGGGGCTGGACGGTGCGCATCGTGGTCGCCGTCTCCGCGGCCTTCATCCCGGTACTGGTCACCTCCGTGACCCCGCTCGTGGAGCACGGCGCCGAGGTCACTGCCGCCTCGGCCAAAGCGGCGCCCGCGGTGGCCATCGTCGACGCGCACCCGGAGATCTTCGCCGAGCTGAACAAGTACACCCCGACCACCGTCCCGCCCGCGCTGAACGCCCGTGCCGTCCGGGAGGTCGGCGCGGAGAACCTCGCCGTCGTGCAGAAGGCGGCGCCGCAGCTGAAGGTGCTGCAGGAGTACGGCGCCAAGGTCCAGAAGGCGTCGAAGGACGGGCCCGGCGAATGGCGCACCTGGTGGTGGATCTGTGTCGGCGGCCAGGTGCTCTTCCTGCCCTTCGTCTTCGTGATGGCGGGTCGTTGGAGCCCGAAGAAGGCGCGCATGGACGCGGAGGCGCACCAAGTTGCGGTCAACCGCGAGCTGGCCCTCCTCGCCGCCGAGGAGTGACCGGGGCGGCGGGCGCAGGACCTGGCCGCCTGCGGCACGAAGGCGGTCGGCGGGTGGGGTGCATACCGCACTCGGGCGGTCGCCCGTGCGTGGGAGAAGAGCTCAGTCGGTGAGGAACATGCCGCGTCGCAGGCCCAGTTCGGACTCGGCCACGGTACGCGGCATGTCCGCCGTAGGCGTCCTGCGCTGGTCGGCGCTGGTGTTGATGTAGGCGCTGGCGCCGTCGATCGCGACGAGAATGCGGGTGGCGGCGCCCCAGGGGTCCGCGCAGGCGAAGACCCCGGTCGCCGTCCCGGCGGTGATGAGCTCCTCCAGGCGCCGGCACCACAGCAGCTCCTGCTTCACGACGTGGTCGCGCAGCACCGGACGGTAGCGCGACAGGTGCCGCGCGTTGAGCCAGAGCTTGCTGACGTCGTCGAACTCGGCGCTCGACGTGAGGCCGAAGAACCTCCGGAAGGTGCGCAGGGGGCCGTCCGGCTCCGGCGGCAGCAGGCCGTCGAGCTCCGCCATCGTGGCGTGGGTGAACGCCTCGGCGACCAACTCGTCCGCGGCGGGGAAGTAGTGGCCCACGAGTCCGGGCTGGACGCCCAGCTCGTCGGCGACCCGGCGCAGGGTGACGCACTCCAGGCCCTCGGTGAGCCCGATCCGCGCCGCCGTGGCGACGATCTCGTTGCGGCGTTCGGCAGGCGCCTTGCGGACGCGCTTGCCCGGAGCTCTTGACGTCATACAGCGGATGCTATTGAGTGGACGACCAATAAGCAATTGGTCGACCGCCCAATAAGCGGGATCGACCGGAAACCGCCGCTCACAGCGGTGCGGCGAGGTGGCGGCCGGTGTGCGTCGGGCCTCGTCGGTCGTCTCAGGCCGCGCCTTCTCGGACCGGGCCGTCGGCGCAGCACCGTCAGGAGACCCACGTGAACGACTCCCCCACCGAGGTCGGTGAGCTCGCCGAGTACGGCTGCCGGAAGGCGCCGAGGCGGACCGTGTCGACCTGGGCCGTGGGTGGTGGCCGTCGCCTTCCTCGGGCAGCTGCTCGTCGGCGTGGTCCATGCGGAGCTGTCGTCCCGGTTCGCGGTCACCGGAGGTGTCTGCCAGTGGGTACAACGGTCGGCCGGGCTCTGGCCGGGTCGGCCGGTCGGCTGGATCTGCCTCGCCTCGACGGTCGCGTCGCCGACCCCGGTCGCCCACCTCGGCGAAGGCCGGCTGTACCTGGAGATCAACCTGCGCGAAGGCGACCCGCTCAAGCACTTCCGGCCCCACACCAAGCTCGCCGACCCGGCACCCACGCCCCACACTGAGGAAAGGATGGCCTCCTGATGTCGTCGCAACTCTCCCCGGCCGTCGTTCTCGACCCCGGGACGGGCCTGGACATACGTGAGGTCGCGGTGTGGTCCGCCGGCTCGAACCCCGACCCCCGGCTTCCCCTTTGCCCCCCGCCCTTTGGAGACACCATGTACGCCGTCACCGACCCGACCACCGGCGAGGTCGTCGAGACCTACCCGACCGCCACCGACGCCGAGGTCACCGCGGCCGTCGACGCCGCCCATGCCGCCGGCGCCTGGGGCCGGACCAGCTCCGTGGCCGAACGCGCCGCGCTGCTGCGCCGTCTGGGCGACCTGCACGCCGAGCGCAGCGCCGAACTCGCCGCGAGCATCGTGCGGGAGATGGGCAAGCCGCTCGCCGAGGCGGAGGGCGAGATCGGTTTCTGCGTCGACATCTACCACTACTACGCCGACCACGCCGAGGAGTTCCTCGCCGACGAGCCCCTCCACGTGACCTCCGGAGCCGGCACCGCCGTGGTGCGGCGCGGTCCCGTGGGCGTCCTGCTCGGCATCATGCCGTGGAACTTCCCGGCCTACCAGGTCGCCCGGTTCGCGGCCCCCAACCTGGCCGTCGGCAACACCATCGTCCTCAAGCACGCCCCGCAGTGTCCCGGTACGGCGGCGCTGCTGGAGCGGCTGTTCGCCGAGGCGGGCTTCCCGGCGGGCGCGTACGTCAACGTGTACGCCACCAACGAGCAGATCGCCGACGTGATCGCCGACCCCCGGGTGCACGGGGTCTCGCTCACCGGCTCCGAGCGGGCCGGGGCCGCCGTCGCCGAGATCGCCGGACGGCACCTGAAGAAGGTCGTCCTGGAACTCGGCGGATCGGATCCGTTCGTGGTGCTGTCCACCGACGACCTGGACGCCGTGGTCGACTCCGCAGTTGCCGCCCGCCTCGACAACACCGGCCAGGCGTGCAACGCCGCCAAGCGGTTCGTGGTCGTGGCGGACCTGTACGACGCGTTCGTGGAGCGGTTCACGGCCCGGTTGCTCGACTCCGCCACCGGGGCGCCGCTCTCCTCGGCGGCCGCCGCCGAGACCCTGGCCCGGCAGGTCGGCGAGGCCGTGGCGGAGGGCGCCACCCTGCACGGCTCCGGCGAGCGGCAGGGCGCGTTCTTCCCGGCGGGCGTGCTCACCGGGCTGACCACCGAGCACGCGGCGGCCCGCCAGGAGCTGTTCGGACCGGTCGCGATGGTCTTCCCGGCCGCCGACGAGGACGACGCCGTACGGATCGCCAACGACACCCCGTACGGCCTCGGTTCCTACGTCTTCACCACCGACCCCGAGCAGGCCGCGCGGGTCGCCGACCGCATCGAGGCCGGCATGGTCTTCGTGAACGGTGTGGGCGCGGAGGGTGCCGAGCTGCCCTTCGGCGGGGTGAAGCGCTCCGGTTTCGGCCGGGAACTCGGCCGACTCGGCATCGAGGAGTTCACCAACAAGAAGCTGATCCGCACGGTGGCCTGAGCCGCTCCGATGGCAGGCCTTTCCCGTATCCCCCTCCCCCGGGCGGGCCTGCCGCTGTCATTCGCAGGCGACGCCGTCGCCGTCCCGGTCGAGATGCGAGTCGTATCCGGGGTCGCCCCGGTAGAGGGGGGTGACCCCGGCGGCGCGGGCGGCGGTGCAGTTGGCGTAGTAGGTACTGCCGCCGCCACCGCTGTCGTCGTCGGAGCTCACGGAGTCTCCACCGGCCGAGTCCGCGGTGACGGTCACCTTGACCTTGACCGTCTTCGTCTCGGTGACGGTGGGCGTCGGCTCGGGTGCGGCGGTCTCCGTTGCGGTTGCCGTCGCCGTCACCGTGGCGGTCGCAGTGGGCCGAGGCTTGTCGTCCGCGACGGCCTTCTTGTCATCGTTGCCGTTGCCTCCGGCGGCGACGCCGACAATGAAGGCAACGGCGAGGGCGGGCAGTACGACCCTTTTGCGAGCCCACTTGGGTATGGATCCAGTGGGCTGTGGCATGTTGTACGGGTTGCTCATTTTCCCCCCTGGTTGCTACGAGAACGATGACGTTAGTCGGCAGGTGGGGTGGTGGTACGGCTTTGAGGCAGCAGTCACCTGTTCGTGACGGACGCCCGCCGCGCCCTGCGCCGGGGCATCTGCCCGAGTTTCACCTCGGCTGCTCCAGCGCCGGTCGGCCTTCGGCCGTCGAGGGTCATCAGGCCGGAACATCCCAGAGCACGTGGAGGGCGGCCGGCTTGCGGAAGACCAGGCCGTACGGGGTGGCGGGCCGCTGCGGGTCGAGGCGGAGTCCGGGGAGGCGTTCGAGCAGGCGCTGGAGAGCGATGCGGGTTTCCAGGCGGGCCAGGTGGGCGGCGAGGCAGTGGTGCGGGCCGTGGGCGAAAGCCAGTTGAAGGCGGGCTTCGGCGCGCCGGACGTCGAACAGGTCCGGGTCCGCGAAGACGGCCGGGTCACGGTTGGCGCCTGTCAGAGAGACGCTGACCAGGTCGCCGCGGCGGATGGCGGCCGGGCCGAGCACGGTGTCGCGGGTGGCATAGCGGTCCACGACCGCCGCGCCGGGCTCCAGCCGCAGGGACTCCTCGACGGCTCCGTCCAGCAGGCCGGAATCGGCCTCCACCAAGGCGAGTTGGGCGGGGTTCTGCAGCAGGTGGAGCAGTGCGTTGGTGATCATCGCTTCGGTCGTCTCGATGCCGCCGAACATCAGCACCGCCGCGTTGGAGGCCACTTCGGGCACGTCCAGTTGCCCGGCGGCGGAGACGAGCAGCGAAGAGGCGTGCGGGTCGGCGACGGTTGCCTCGACGGCGGCCCGCAGCTGTGCGTATGCGGCGGGACCCGCCGGGCCCGCCTCCAGGCCCTCGGTGATGTCCGAGACCGACCGTACGATGGCGTCGTACCAGGAAAGCACCGTGTCGGTGGTCGTCCCGACCAGCCCGAGGGCGTCGGTGACGACGGCCACCGCGAGCGGTCCGGCGAAGGCGCGGCGCAGTTCGATGGCGCCCGCCGGTTCCAGTGCGGTGATGAGGCGGTCGGTCTCCCGTTCTATGAACGCTGCGAAGTTGTCGTGCACCCTTCGGGGCCGGAAGGGGGCTGCGAAGGGCTCGCGGTGGCGGGTGTGCGCGGCGCCGTCCAGGGACAGCATGCTCGGTCCGACGACCTGGGCGGTGGTGAAGCGGGGGTCGTCGACGGTGAAGGTGGTGGAGTCCCTCATCACGTCCAGCCCGAGGTCGCGGCGGGTGACCAGCCAGCCGTTCAGCTCGGGCAGCCACGACACCGGTTCGTGGGCGCGGAGCAGTGCCAGTCGCGGGTGCGGATCCCGGGCGAGTTCGGCGAGCGTGGTCGAGGCTCCGAGGGGAAACGAGACGGCGGTGCTCATCGGGCTGTCAGGCCGGGAGGAGGAAAACGGTTCACGGGGCATCGTAACCACGGCGCCCTGTCCGCCCGTTCACAGGCCCCGGCGCGTGGATCCGGCGGCGCCGGGTGGCCCGGCCGCGAGCGTCGGCGCGGGAGCGGGCGTGGGTGGCCGGAGTCGGTGGAACGGCCACGGAGATGAGCGGGGCGCGTCCTCGCGAAAGCATGGGGTGCACCGGGACCGGCACCGGGGCACGGAGACGAAGGGGCTGTCGCATGGGCGCGATGCACGAGGAGCACCGCGGCACCGGCGCCCAGGGCTTGATCTTGCCTTGCTTCCAACGCGACCTCACGCAAGGCTTCGAAGCCGTGCAGCGCCAACTGCAGGGCGAGGCCATGGCCGCATACACCCTCACCGCCGGCGGGGGCCACTTCTTCGTTCCCCCGCCCGGAGGCGGTTGGCTGACAGCACTGTCCTGAGGACGAACGGCCTGGTTCCTGACGCGAGGGAATGCGGTGTCCGGTCCCCTCGCTCGATGGCGGCAAGTGCCTCGGCCGAGCCACGTCCTCGTGAAGGGCATAGGCGGAAGCAGCGAGTCCCCGTGGGCGAAGTCCTGGCCGATGGTGCGTATCCGCATCCGATCCGGCGTCCCTCCTCAGTCCGTTCGAACTCGGCGAACGCCGGGCTTTGCCGTATGAGTGGGCATTTCCTGCGACTGCGTGGCCGAGCACTTCGATGCCGGTCAGGCGTCGGCGGTGGCCGGTCGCTGCTCGCGGAGGGGACGGCGGGCCGCCGTACGAGGGTGGGGTGGGCCGAGAGCATGACCGCGAAACCTGTTCAGACCGTACAGAACAGGCTCAGTACGGCTCGGATGTCCAGGAGGGGTCGCGGCCGAGCAGGGCGAGCAGCCGGTCGGTCTGCGGGGCGTCGTCGGGGACGGCGAGCCGTCGGCGGAAGGGCGCACCGGGCCCGCGGCCCTCGTCCGGGACCAGGGCGGCGACACGCAGTGCGGCGGTGGTGAGTTCGGCGGCGGGTTCCCATGGGGCGCCGATCGTCATCGCGATGTCCCAGGCGTGCACCACGTAGTCGAGCAGGTGGAAGCCGATCGCTGTCTTTCCGGGGACGGCGAAGCCTTCGCCCACTTCCGGCAGTGCGAACTGCCGCTCGAGTACGCCGTCTTCCGCGAACGCCGCGGTGGCCTCGTCCGCCGACGCCTCATATGCTCCGGCCGGGTCGTCGCCGAGGTCACCTTCTCGCCATACGGCCCACGGCTGACCCGCACCGTGGGCGGAGGCGGTGAACCCCTTGTTCTGGGTGACCAGATGGCGGAGCAGGCCGTACAGGGTCCAGTCCGCGCACGGTGTCGCCCGCGTCAAGTGGCCGGGTTTCACCCGGGAGACGAGCTGCCCGGTCAACAGCAGCGCCTGGTAATCGAGTTGTCGTATGTCCATGGCCGGAGCGTACGATCACCCAGCGGTCCGGCTCCAGGTCCAATAAGGTGTCAGATGATTGAGCCAATTGCCGTGCTGAAGGCCGACAGCAGCCGAGCCGCGGGCGGAAAGCCGAGATGGACGTGTACGTCAGGCTCGACGGGCAGAGCGATCTGTCGGGCCAGATCTACCGCCAGTTGCGCACCGCGATCCACGACGGGCTGCTGCGGCCCGGCGATCCGCTGCCTGCGACCCGGGAGCTGAGCCGCCGTCTCGCGGTGGCCCGCAACACCGTCGGTGTCGCCTATGAACGGCTGGTCGCCGAGGGCTACGCGGACAGCAGGGTCGGCTCCGGTACCTACGTGCGGACGGCGGGCCTGCCCGCGCGCGAGGCCGCGGCCGCCACCAACGCCACCGGCCCAGGACTGCGCCCCCGTGCCCTGTGGGCGGGTCTGTCCCCGTGGGCCGCTCCGGAGGCCACGGGGCCCGTTGCGGCGGCCTATGACTTCCGGGTCGGTCTGCCGGACGCCCGGCTCTTCCCGTACGACGCCTGGCGCCCCCTGATCACCCGGGAACTCCGCCTGTCGGGGGCCGGGACGGTCGGGTACGGCGATCCTGCCGGCCATGCCGGGCTGCGGGCCTCGCTCGCCCGGCACATCGGGCTTTCCCGCGGTGTGCGGGCCGGCCCGGACGACCTGCTGGTGACCACCGGCACGCAGCAGGCCCTGGACCTCATCGGGCGGGTGCTGCTGGAACCGGGCGACCGGGTGGCTGTCGAAGAGCCCGGCTACCCGCCGGCCCGGCTGCCGTTCCTGGCGCAGGGTGCCGTGGTCACGGGCGTGGCGGTGGACGCCGAGGGCTTGCTGGTGGACGCCATCCCGCCGGACACCCGTGCGGTGTACGTCACCCCTGCCCATCAGTTCCCGCTCGGCATGCCGATGTCGTTGCGGCGCAGAACGGCGCTGTTGCGGTGGGCGTGGCGGCACGGCGCGGCGGTGATCGAGGACGACTACGACAGCGAGTTCCGGTTCGGCGGGCGGCCGGTCGAGACGTTGCAGGGTCTGGACCGGGGCGGCCATGTCATCTATGTGGGGTCGTTCTCCAAGGTGATGATGCCCTCTTTGCGTGTCGGTTTCCTGGTGGCGCCCGCTGCGCTGCGCACGGCGTTGCGCACCGCCAAGTACGCCGCCGACTGGCATACGGCGGTCGCCACACAGGCGGCGCTCGCGCGTTTCGTCGACGACGGGCTTTTCGCCCGGCACATCCGCCGGATGCAGCACACGTACGCGGCCCGGCACCAGGTCGTCGTCGGTGCGCTCACCGGCCGCTTCGCGGACCTGGCGGAGCCGGTGCCGTCCGCCGCGGGCCTGCACGTGACCGCGTTCACCCGGGGCCCTCTCGCCGACCCCGGTGCCCTCGCGGCGCGGGCCCGTGGGGCCCGGGCATCCGGCGTGGCGGTCCACACCCTGGCCGAGGTGGCTGCGGACCGTTCTGCACGCCCTGGCCTCGTCTTCGGCTACGGCTCGATCAGCGCCCGGGACATCGAGCCGGGCCTCCAGCGCACGCTCGGCGAGCCGAGGGAGCCCTGAACGTGTGCGGAGGTGCCTGGCTGGGGCCTGTGCCCGGTGGTGGGCGGCTGAGCTCGGACGGCCGGCTCTCTACGACTTCTCCGGCCCTGGCGGAACGACTTGGGTTCCGTAGGGGGGTCTCTCAACGGAACACCGGCCGACGGGAACGGACCCCAAGTCAGGGTCCTTGCGTGTAGGCGTTCCGCGAACCGTCCTGGTGAGGGGGGTACGGACCAGCCCGGCCCGACCCGGGCGCTGATGGTCGAGTGCCGCCCCTGACCGGCCGCCACGGCCGATGACCTGTGTTGCGCCTTCACGCCCGGCTTCGGGCCTGCAGCCGAATCCTCAGGCGGTGTGGTCGTCGAGTCTGACCGCCCACAGCGTTTCGTCGTGCCTGCCGGAAGTGTCCAGGCCGAATTCTGCCTTCCCCGACGCCTCGGCACCTGATTCGTCGTAGAGGAGCACAGGCAAAGGCGGGTTGAGGAGGAGGTTGTGGCGGCGGATATCGGCAAGGCTCCTGTCCTGGCGGAGGAGGATACGGCCGATGTCGTCGCGCTGGGTGAAGTCGGCCCAGATGCGGGGTGGGCAGACGTCGGCGACGTACGACAGGATCGCTGCGTTCTCGCCCTCCCTGTGCAGTCGCCCGCAGTTGCCGCAGACGTACAACGACGAGAACGAGGCTTCCACGGCGCGCTGCCGCTCCTCGGTGTCGAGGTCGGCGGAAGCGGGCCAGACGACTTGGTCGAAGAGTTCGTCAGGGACGAGCCGGAACTGCCGGCCGGGGTTGTGGGAACCGCTGAAGATCGCGCCGCATCCGCATTTGAAACCGCCCATGTTCCTCCCTCTTCGAAGTGTTTCTACCAGGTCGGCACCGGGTTCGGTGCGGAGGCCTTCCCCTGGGCGGTTCAGCAGCATCCCCGCCACCAGCGGTGGTCGGCCAGGGTCGAAGAGTCCAGGTCAACTCCACGTGCCCGCCCGATCGGAAGACCGCTCTCAGGGTGAGGTCGCGATCATTGTTCTGCCAGACACGCTCTCCGTCCCATCCTCGAAAGTCTCGGGCCAGCTCCTCCAGGAAGGTCACCAGGTCCGCGTCCCAGGTCCGTGCGACCACTTCGTCGACACGGGCATGCAGCCCGGGCGCGCATGCCTCAATGGCGTGGCGCACGCAGTCTTCGTCCGGACGGAAACGGTCACAGAACCTCACCCTGACCACCAGGTTGTCCTGGGAGTGGACGACCACCTCGGTCAACTCGTTGCAGCCGACGTCGTGAGTGCTCATCCGCTGAACAGTAGGTCAGCCGGTCGCCGCCCGGCACCGAGGTTCCGGGCCGGGCAGGCGGTCGCGATCGACGCGGTCGGCGAGATAGATCATCATGGTGGCCTCGGGGTCCATGCCGAACGCGGCGGCGACAAGTTTGGGGTCCATGGCGTTGACCAGGTCGAGCAGTGTCGACGGTCACGTATTTCCCCAACGGCAGCGTCAGCTTCCCCACTCAAGGGTTCGGGCCCGGCTCCTTTGCAGTGCGCCGGGCTCCGTGCGGGTTGCGGTCAGTCCCACCAGCCGTCGCCGGCGTGCCAGCGCCGCACCCACTCCAGGAATCCGAGCGCTTTCGGCATGGGATACGGGTACGCGCCGACATCGGTGACGAGCCAGACCTTGCCTCGCTCGGGACCGGTCACGACGAGGACCCAGTAGGAGAGTCCATCGTCGGTGCCCAGCACGACAGAACCGTGGTTGTAGACGGCGGCGACGCGCTCGTGGTGGTCTTCGGCGAGGGGCTCGCCTTCCCAGGCCCAGGTGTCCTGGAGCGGGAACAGGGCGGCCGGATCCCGGTCCCCCTGGTCGGGCCAGTCCGGGGGGAGCCAGCCGAGGGGCAGGAGGCCGCCGTCTTCCGGTGGACCGAGCGATGACCCGTTGGCGATCTCGGCGACCAGGCTCCGATACGGCTCCGGGAGGACGACCCTGTTCTCGGATTCCCACACCAAGACGGCGTCGTCTCCGAGCGCCGGCTCGCGCCACTCCGGCTCGAATGCGGAGCGCAGGAACTCCAGGGTGGCCTCGTCAGGGCGTTGATCGGGTGATGTCGTTGTCACGGCAGCATGCTGGCAGAAGAGGCTGACAGAGCCGGTGCGAGAACGTCAGGCTCGAACGTATGAATGGGGAAGCTGACGCAGCCGTTGGGGAATTACGTGGCTCTGTCCGCAGTTCCGTGGCGGACATCGCGGTGTTCACGACTATTCGGCACTCCGGAGGCTTCGGTGACGCGCCGGCGGTACTCGGACTCGGTGGCCGTGTCCAAGAAGGTCACCGCGTGCCACCGGGCCCGGTCGTAGCCCTCACTCTCACGCCAGGGGCGGACGGTGCGGCCGGGCGATTGCGCTAACGCCCACTGCGGGGGCCTCGGAGGGGTTCGAGCCGCTGCCCAAGCGGTGGGTGATCGAGCGGACCTTTGGTCGCCTCATGCAGCACCGCCGCCTCGCGCGGGACTACGAAACCCTCCCACAGAGATCCCGGACGATGATCCACTGGGCAATGGCCAAAAAAATGTCCCGCGAACTCACCGCAGAATCCGCAGCCAGCTGTCAACAACCCTCTCCAAGTCCGGGGAAAGGCTCCGTTCGCCGGAACTCCAATAGCCGACGAACGACTCGGAGAGCTCGTCGACGAGGTGACGCCGGTCGCCGAAGCCGCCACCGGACATGCTCGCCGCCAACGGGCCGGGGACGAAGACGAAAGCCGGGACGAGGACTACGGCAAGAACGACGAGCACCGCGAGTGCCCGACCAGGAACACCTGCGGATCGGGAGTGACCGTGTGCGCCGGCGGATCGTGACGTTGTTGTCATGCGGACGACCATGTCGCGCCACTGCCCACCCGGTCACTGCGGTCCGCCACCCACTTGAGGTGTGGCCTGCCACACCCTGACTTGTACCGCGCCAGTTCCCCCAAGGACACAGTCCGCCCCCCAGTCCCATTGGGTGTAAAGCGATCGTCCACGCACTCGCGCACGTGCAGCGAAAAGTCACGGGCTGCCTGGTGGACCTCAGCGGCATGACATCGGCACCCATGGCTCAGAGAGGCAAGGTCCCGCCCCCGCCGCCAGGAGTGGTCGGCATGTCGTCTTGGCGTGCGCTGCTGCTGGTCAGTGCTTGCGAGCTCGTAGGCGGCGCAGCATGCGGGGGTCCTCGAAGCCGACAGCGCGGGCGGCGGCATCGACCGTGGCGCCATGGCTGATGAGGTGCTCGGCGCGTTCGAGACGGAGGGTTTGCTGATAGCGCAGTGGGGTGAGGCCGCCGGTGGCGCGGGTGAAGAGGCGGGTGAGGGTACGTTCACTCACGCCCACGTTCGTGGCCAGGGCCGACAGGGGCAGTGGCTGGTCGTAGCCGGCATCGAGCAGGTCCTGGGCGTGGTGCACGGTGTCGTCGAGGTGGGATCGGTATCTGAGCATTGCGCTGGCCTGCGGTTCATGGCCGTTGCGCCGCGCGTAGACGACCATGTCCCGGGCCACCTGGGCGGCGACGGCGGGGCCGTGCCGGGTGGCGATCAGGTGCAGGGCCAGGTCGATGCCGCTGGCGATACCGGCCGAGGTCACCACCCGGTCGTCGGCGGTATGAAGAACATCGCGAATGACCGTCGCCCTGGGGTAGCGGCGTGCGAGTTCGTCCTGCACATCGTGGTGGGTGGTGCACCGGCGGCCGTCGAGGAGGCCGGCTCGGCCGAGCGCCTCGGCTCCGGCGCAGACGCTGGCAACCGTGCCGCCCCTGGCGTGGTGGTCTCGGAGGAACCGCAGGAAATCCGTGCCGATGGCAGGACTGCCTGCCAGGGTGCGCGCCCGCCAGCCGGGCACCACGATCAAGTCCTCGGGGCCGAGCTCGGGCCAGTCGGTCTGGGCCACCAAGGGCAGGCCCTGGGCGGTGGGGACCAGCGGCTGCTCGGCGATGTAGCTGAGTGTGTAGGGGTGCCCGAAGTCGGAGGCCGTGGAAAAGACCTGCGCGGGGCCCGCCAGGTCCAGCAGATGGACTCCGGACACCAGGAGAAAGGCGATGTGGCTCACGATCCGGTCATCATGCCCGAGGCTCGGCCGCGGCTTCCAGCTGCCCAACCGTGGTGATGGTGGCAAAGCGTCCGGCAAGGGCGTACTCCGTGCGCCTGATGATCTCCTCGGCGCTCAGGGTCCGGGGGTCCGACAGCAGTTCGGCGACGCTCTGCTCGGCGGGAGCGTCTCGGTGCGGGATCGGGTTGGTCGCGGTGGCGTCGATGACGAAAGTGACCTGGTAGCCGAAGTCGCTCGCGACGCGGGTGGTGGTCTCCACACACTGCTCGGTCCGGATGCCGCAGACGGTGAGCTCGTGGATGCCGCGCTCGGTGAGGAGTTGCTGCAGGTTGGTGGTGGTGAAAGCGTTGTGCGAGGTCTTGTGGATCAGCGGTTCCGTGTCCCGGCGCTGCAACTCGTCCATCAGCCGGACATGGCCGAGGGCGGGGTCGAAGACATCGCCGCTGCCGGGCTCGGAATGCAGCACCCACACCACCAGGTCCCCGGCCTGGCGGGCGAGCCGGACCAGTCGGTCCACCTGGTCGGCGATCTTCGGGTTGGAGATGGTCTCCCACAGCGGGCGGGCGCGGAAGGATTCCTGGACATCGATGACGATCAGCGCTCGGGTCATGACCCCAAGCCTGACCGGCGGGGCTGGAGTGGCGACAGGCCTCATCGGGTCCGGGTACGGACCGATCCGGTCACAGTCGGAGCCGTGACCACTCGCTGCGTATTCGCCACCACACCCTCTCCGCCATCGCGGTCAGAGGCATCTCGCTGCTGTGCCGGGTAACGCAACACTCACGCAGCGGACTTGGTGTACGTCGTTCATGGCGCGGACGTCGGCGGCGTCCTTTCAGAGGTGCGTACCACACCCGATCCCGCCGGCTGAGGCATGGGACTCCGGGGCGGCGGTGTTGCGGTAGATGCACCAACTCCGCGTGGAGCGGGCACGGCTGTGACCTGCTCGGAGGCACGCGGGTGGGTCGTTCGTTCAGGTGATGTGAGGATGTCTGGCCTCGGGGTTACAGGTCCAACGCCACGATGTTGCATCAGGTGCAACCGTGGGAGTGGCTGTGCAGACTGTCGATATGCCGGGCGCGTTTCGGCTGATCGTTTCGGGAAACGTGCGGGCGTTGGACCCGGCACCGGCGATGTTCGACGCGATGCTGCGCGGCTGGGAGCAACAGCACCGGAGCCGGCTGCTGACGAAGAAGACGATCGCCGACCGGCTGAGCCTGGTGCGGCGGTTCGCGCTGTTCACGGCGACGTACCCGTGGGAGTGGACCCCGGAGAACGTTGAGGCGTACTTCTCCCACCAGCTGTCGGGCACCGCGCCGCTGGCGCATTCGACTGTGTGAGGGCAGCAAGGCGATCTGCAGATGTCCTGCGCGTTCGTCAGCGACCGCCGCTACGGCTGGGCGGCCGCCTGCGAGGAGGTATTCGGGCAGGTCCCGGTACAGGTGTGCCCTGACTGGCTTACCACTGACCACGTCGCCGAGTACGAGGGCCGGCCCGGACGGCGGGCGCTTACCTACGACGAACTGCAGACTCTCTTCGACGCAGCTGACGACCTCGTTGAGGTGAAGCGCAAGCGCCGCCGCAAGGGGTTGCCGGCCGCGTGGCGGGACGCGGCCATGATCAAGCAGGTGTACGCGTACGGCACCCGGCGCCGCGAGACCTCGACGCTGGACTTGCCGGACCTGCGGCACAACCCGCGGGCGAAGCAGTACAGGCAGGTCGGTGCGCTGAAGGTGCAGTTCGGCAAGGCCCCGCGCGGCAGCCCGCCCAAGCGGCGCACGGTGCTCACGGTGCCGGAGGTCGACTGGATCGTGCCGGTCCTCGAAGAATGGGTGGACAAGGTCCGCGCCGGCTTCTCGCCCGGAGGGCAACCGGCACTCTGGGTGACCGAGCGGCGCGCGCGTCTGGGCCTGCGACGGCTGGACGAGGTGTTCGCCGCGATCCGCGGCCACGCGGGTCTGCCGGAAGAGCTGGAGCTGCACTGCCTGCGGCACATTGTCTCTGCTTCGTTTTCGTGTGGTGATTGGCATCAACTGGTTTGATGGCCTGGGAGTTTGGGCTTTGCGCTGAGCCGTGTGGTGTTTCTAGTGTCGGCGCCCGTGATCCTGAGTTTCTTTTCGTCCCGGGGCTGGGGAGCCCTGGGACATCGAGCATCGGCCGTTGATCCCCGAGGGGATGCCCGTGCTCGTCGACGACGACCTGTGCTTCGAGGACGGTCCGGCCGCGCCGCGTTCGGCGGCGGTGGTGAACCGGTGGCTGCGTGAGCTCCCGGCCAGCGGGGCGCCGGCGCCGAGCTCGTGGGAGAACTACGCGCGGGCCGTCAAGGAGTGGATGGAGTTCCTGGCCGTACACGGAGTGGGCCAGTTCGACTCGCGGGTACGGCTGAGGGCCGGGCTGAGCCGCTACGCCGAGCACCGGGCGGCGGGCCCGCTGAAGGCCCGGTTCGCGGCGACGACGTGGGGCCAGCACATGAGCATTCTGTCGTTGTTCTACCGGTGGGCGATCAGCGAGGGGTATGCGACGGCGGAGCCGTTCACCTACCGCTCCGCGCGGGCCCTGTTCGCCGGGACCGGCCGGGAGGTCAAGGTGAACCTTGCGGTGCGCCGCACGCCGAAGCCGCACGTGACGATCAAGTACCTGGAGCCGGACTTCACCGAGTTGTTCCGCAAGGGGCTGCGTGGGCTGGCCCCGGACGGTTCGCGGGACACCGGCTTTAACGGCCGGGAGCTGACCCGCAACGCCGCGGTCGGCGATCTCGCACTGGTCACCGGGATGCGGCTACAGGAATTCACCCACTTGCTGCCCTGGGAGATCCCCGCACTGCCGCCCGCGCCGACCACAGTGCCGATCCCGTTCCCGGTGCCGGCCGGGATCACCGAGGGCAAGAAGTTCCGCACCACCTGGATCTCCTACGAGGCTCTCGCCGCAGTACACGACTACCTGGAGCTCGACCGGGCCGCCACCGCCGAGGGCACCCGCTGGCGACCGCTGCAGCGGTGGGGTGAGCCGCTGATGGCGACCGAGCCCGACGCGAGGGGCGGGCTGATCAACGGCATCCGACGGCCCTGGGCATCGCTGACCCCGGCAGAGCGGCGCCGACTGGTCGCCCCGGATGGCGGCTCGTGCCTGCTGGCCGTGAAGAACGGCGGCGGCCCCTTCACCGCGTGGGCCACGGTCTTCGAGCGGACCTCCGACCGGATCCGGGCCCGCTTCGAGCCGCGGTTCCCGCACGTCTGGCCCCATCGATTTCGCCACACCTTCTCGATGAGGGCCCTCGAATACCTGGTCACCGGGCACTACCGGCAGGCCGCGAAACTCGTACGGGACACCGACGCGGACGCTGCCCTGGTCTTCTACCTCACCAAGACCGACCCGCTGCTGATACTCCGTGATCTTCTTGGACATACCACCGTACTCACCACGGAAAAGTACCTCCGACGCTTGGATACGACCCGCATCTTCCGAGAGGCATACGAGGGGGCCGGAGCAGCGGCCGGACTGACCGACAACACTGCCGCCGAGCGGGAAGCCGCCGCCGAGTTCGCCGATGACATCGAGGATGGGGCTGCCTGATGCCGACCATGCTCATCGACCAACCCCCAGGAATCATTTGCGTGTTCAGCGACGGCAGCCGCGCGGAGTTCTCGCTGGACGGCCTGCCGAACCCGCTGCTGGCCCGGCAGTTGGCCACCGGCCTGGTGGACCTGATCCACCCGCACGGCACCGCGGACACCGCCGGCACGGTCAACCACTACGTCCAGGCGATCCGGGGCATGGTGCGGACGTTGGCCGCGCAGGGCTTCACCAGCAGCCTTGTCCAGCTTAGAGGTCGCGCGGATAGGGGTGGTGGAGGGCCTTGGCTGCGGGGCGGGCGCAGGTCATAGCGATCATGGAGTTGCAACGCTCTGTGATCATTTAGGGGGACCTGTGCCCGCCCTGCCATCATGGCTCACTGAACCACTGTGGGAGCACTTCACGGCGCTGCTGCCCGCGAGGCCGGAGTTCCACCCGGGGCATCCGCTCGGCTGCCACCGTCGGCGTGTCAGCGACCGGATCGTCTTCGACAAGATGCTGCAACTGCTGCGCTTCGGCTGTTCTTACGAGGCGATCGCCGACACGACCTGCTCGGGGCGACCAGGGACGGGGTGGGCGCCACCGCGGGCTCGGTCCGGGCCGCCAGGGCTCTGGCAGAGGCCCTCCTCCGATGCGCCGCGGCCTTCACTCGGTGTGCAGGACTCGGGCGATGGTCTGCCGTGCCGCCGCCCGCGCCGGTATCACCGCGCCCAGTGCGGCGATGGCAACCCCGGCCAGCGCCAGCAGCGTCATCGACCCGGGGTGCCACACGTCCAGCATCCGGTCCGGGAAGGTGAGGTGGGCGCTGCGCTCGGTCATCGGGACCACCACGTGGTACGCCGCGACTCCCAGCGGCAGCCCCAGGATCCCGCCGACCAGGCCCAGCCCGGCCATGGACACCACCATCATCACCGTGACCTGCCGTGGCGTCATGCCGATCGACTTGAGCATCCCGAGGTCGCGTCGCCGCTCCCGGGCGCTCAGTACGACGGTGTTGAACACCCCCATCGCGGCGACCACCGTCAGCATCAGGGTCAGCACGGACGCGGAACTGATCACCGTCAGGGCCCCGGCGTTCACCGAAGTCTTCGCGTCCGGGTAGAGACCAGGGTCGGCGGCCCGGACGGCCTTCGCATAGGCGCCGACATCGGCTCCGGGGGTGAGTCGCACCCAGTACTGGTTGGCCTGCGCGCCCGGTGCGAGGGCGGTCAGGGTCGCCCAGTCCGCGCGCATCCAGTCCGCTGGCCCGGACATGACCTCCCCGACCAGGGTCACTCGCTCCCGCCGGCCGCCAGCCGCACCGAGGACGAAGGAGTCACCGAGACGCATGCCGTACTTGGACAGGAACCGGCCGGAGACCACCACCTCGCCGGACCCCCGCATCCACCGGCCCCTGGCCAGGTCGTCCTGGAGAGCCGACCGTCCCCCGCGCTCGCCCTCGATCGACACGTCCTCGCTCTGCCCGAGCAGCCGCACGTCGGCGAAGCCCACGGCGGACACGTCCGCCGCCTGCGGCAGTCCGCGCAGCAGCGCCTGGGCCGCGACGTCGCCGTGCTTCGGGGCGGTCTGCCCGAACCTGGCTTCCCCTCGCCCGACGATCACCTGCACCTTGCCGACGCCCTCGACCGCGTTGCCGTAGGAGACCATGGTGGCCGACAGGCCGGTGGCGAACGTCACCGTCGCCACCCCGAGCAGGACCGCGGAGACAGTGAGCAGCGCCCGTCCGGGCCGAGCGAAGGGCAGGCCCAGGCCCAGACTCACCGAGCGCGGCAGCCGCACCCCGCTCAGCCACCGCTGCACCGCGAGCCCCCGTCCGCCACTGGGTGCGCTGCCCGCGCTGATCGCACGGGCCACGGAGAGCTGGTGCGCGCGCAGTGCCGGGATCAGCGCGGCCAGCAGCACCACGGCCGGCATGCCGACCGCCGTGGTCGCGTACACCCAGGAGCCGATCGCCGGCGCGACGTTCACCGTGCCGAGGTCCGCGCCCTGGAAGACCACGTGCAGCAGCGGCCGCGCCACCACCGCACCCAGGGCCGTACCGGCGAGCGCGCCCGCCGTCGCCGGGACGCAGATCATCACCAGGTAGACCGCGACCACCTGGTTGGGCGTGAATCCAAGGGACTTGAGGACCCCGATGTGCCGGAAGCCCGACACCACGGCACCGCTCACCACATTGGCCACGATCAGGACCGCCACCAGCAGGCCGAGGATGCCGAAGGCCATAAGGAACGGCACGAAGGCGTTGGGCTTGGACGCGATCTGCGCCTTCAGCGTCAGATACGACTGGCCGGAGACCTGCGATCCGGACGGCAGGCCGGCGGTCACCGCGGCGGTGTCCGTGGTGATCTGACGGGCTGTCGCGGCCTGGTCGAACCGGTACAGCATCTGGTACGTCGTGGGGTGCAGGGCCGCGATCTGCTGCGTGGAGACCCAAGCCTGGGCGGTCCCGCTCACGCTGGACGCGAGGCCGACCACGGTCAGCGGCGGCAGCCCGGGCAGCCGGATCCGATTGCCGATCGGCGAGTCCGGCCCCTTGCCCGCGCCGGGCCCGTCGATGGACGCCAGGACGATCTCTCCGGGACCGGTGGCCCAGTGCCCGGCGAAGAGGTCAAGGCGGTCGACCGGGCCACCCGGCTCCGACCGCCCCACCACGGTCAGCGGGCCGGACGGCATCCAGGGCATCTTGGAGGCCGCGTTCTGCGGCATGTCGACCACGGCTTCCGGGAACGGCCCGGCCGAGGCCCGCACGTCCGAACGGTGCGCGGTCCGTGCCAGCTCCGCGCCGGAGACCTTCGCCGCGTCGAAGGTGGCCACGACGTGCGCGCCGTGCGCCTGGCCGAAGAGCCGATCGAAGGGTCCGGACGCGACGTCCAGCAGGCCCAGGGCGACCACGAGGGCCATGCTGGAGACGAGGACCACCACCCCGATCACGGAGGTCTGCAGCCGACGGCGGCGCACGGCCGCGCGCGAGGCGCGCCACACCGCGCTCATGCCGACCGCTCCAGGGTCCGCTCGCCAGTGATCCGGCCGTCTGCCATCGTCACCAGGCGGCTGGCGCAGCGCGTCGCCAGCCGCTGATCGTGCGTCACCAGCAGCAGGGTCTGGCCCAGTTCGTTGAGGTCGATGAGCAGGTCCATCACCTGCTCGCCCGAGTGGCTGTCCAGCGCACCGGTCGGCTCGTCCGCCAGCAGCAGCGCGGGGCGGTTCATCAACGCGCGGGCCACTGCCACCCGCTGGCGCTCGCCTCCGCTGAGCGCGGCGGGGTAGACGTTCCTGCGGTCGGCGATGCCGAGTTCGTCCAGCAACTCCAGTGCTCGGCGCCGGGCCTGACGGGCCGGCGATCCGGTGAGCTGCGCGGACAGGGCGACATTGTCGATCGCGGGCAAGTCGTCGATGAGGTTGAAGAACTGGAAGATCATGCCGATGCGGCGGCGCCGGAAGAGCGCGAGGCCGGTCTCGTTGATCCGGCTCAGTTCCTCGCCGTGCACGCGCACCGAGCCGGCGCTCGGCCGGTCAAGGCCGGCGATCATGTTCAACAGGGTCGACTTGCCGCAGCCGGAGGGGCCCATCACTGCCACTGCCTCCCCGGCGCCGATCTCCAACGCCACCCCGTCCAGGGCGACGGTGTCGCCGTACTCCTTGCGCAGGCCGCTCACCCGGACGACTTCGTGGTCGCGCACGGCGGCCGGGTCGGCCCCCAGGGCCGTGCCGCTGATGTCTTCGGTGGTCATGGCAGGGACGGTAGGCGGCGTGGGCCGTCCGGGCGTCAGCCCCCGGAAGTAACAAGTGCCGGTGGTCATCCTGGGGATGTACGGAGTGGACCCGCAGGTGGACGCCCGCTCGCCGGCCGCGTGGCACGATTGAGGCCGTGTGGACATCGAGGACGGGGTGGCTGCTCATCGCCCTCGCGACGGTGAGCCTGGCGTTGGCCGGGAGCGCTGTCGTACTGCTGGGGCGGGTCCGCCGCCGTCACCGCAGGGTCCTGGAGGACCGGGGCTGGCTGCTGGAACGCGAGCGGGAGTCCGCCGCCCGTACGGCGGTTGCGGCCGAGCGCGCCCGCATCGCCCGCGAACTCCACGACATCGTCAGCCACAAGGTCAGTCTGATGGTCGTCCAGGCGAGCGCCGCTCGCGAGGTGCTGGCCACCCTGCCGGGCGAGGCGGAGACCGCGCTGCGAGCCGTCGAGGGTGCCGGACGCGACGCGATGACCGAACTGCGCCATCTGCTGGGCCTGTTGGCGCCGTCACCCGACGGAGACGACGAGGAGGACCGGGCCGAGTCGTACGGCGCAGGAGACCTCTCCGGACTCGCACCGCAGCCGAGCCTGAGTCAACTGGGCACCCTCGTCGACCGGATCGCCTTCGCCGGCCTCCCGGTCGAGGTGCGGATCTCCGGCGAACCGCGCCCGCTTCCGCCCGGCATCGACGTCACCGCCTACCGGATCATCCAGGAGGCGTTGACCAACGCGCTCAAGTACGGCGACGGCGGCAAGGCGGCTGTAGCGGTGCGCTATGCCGACCACAGTCTGAGGGTCGAGGTGCTCAACAGCGGACCGAGCGTGCTGTCCGCCGACCCCGCGAACACGGGTGCCGAACCGGGCGCCCGCAAGCACCGGGACGACGGCGCCGGGCGCGGCCTGCTCGGTCTGCGCGAGCGCGTCGCCGTCTATGGCGGCCGTTTCGACGCCCGGCGCCGCATCGGCGGCGGCTACCGCGTCCGAGCCCGCATCCCCCTGGAGCGCCCGTGACCGAGTCCGCCGCCGACCGCGGCGCCCACCACGCCCCGAGCCGGGTCCCGAACTCCCAGGACCCGGACGCGAACCCGAGCCGAGACACCGGCGCCCCGCGCGTCCTCATCGCCGACGACGAGGAACTCATCCGAACCGGCTTCCGCCTCATCCTCACCTCGCGCGGCATCGACGTCGTCGGCGAGGCCGCCGACGGCATGGCGGCCGTCACGGAAGCCGAACGACTGTGCCCGGACGTCCTCCTGATGGACATCCGGATGCCCCACCTGGACGGCCTTCAAGCCGCCAAGCGCGTCCTTGGGCTGCTCCCGAACTGCCGGGTGCTCATGCTCACCACCTTCGACCTCGACCACTACGTCTACGCGGCGCTCGCCGCCGGAGCCAGCGGCTTTCTGCTCAAGGACGTCACCGCCGCCCACCTTGCAGCAGCCGTACGACTGGTGAACACCGGCGACGCACTGCTCGCCCCCTCGATCACCCGCCGCCTCATCGAGCGCTACGCGACGACCCACAGCGCCGGCCGGACCGACACGGCACACAGCCCCGCCGCTGCGGCTGCCGCAGCCCGCACCCCCGCGATCCACCGCGACCTGGCTCCGCTGACCCCCCGTGAACTCGAGGTGCTGGCCCTGATGGGCCGGGGCCTGTCGAACACCGAGCTCGCCGCAGCCCTCACCCTCAGCGAGTCCACCGTGAAGACCCACGTCGCCCGGATCTTCGCCAAGCTCGCCCTCCGCGACCGCGCCCAGGCCGTCGTCCTCGCCTACGAGACAGGCCTGATCACCCCTGCCGACCTGACCGCCGACTGACACCGCTTCCACGGCACGCTGCGTAGGCCCGCCCCGGGCCGGTTGACCCCGGTCTTGTGCGACATCCCGTGAGATCTTCGGGCACTATCACTGTCTCAGGCTGGCGTGCTCGGCCCACGCCTGTTCCGGCACGGCCGGGACAGGCCAGTGGATGACAATTTCGGGTTAAGAGATCGCTCGGGTAGGCGTGTGGTCATGGTCGACGGTTGGGACGTTCGTCCCAGCGGTGTGTCGTCCATGCCCGTCGGATCAGGCTGCGCACGGTGATGATCGTGTCGGCGAGGTCGAAGTAGGCATCAGTGACGCTGACGTGGCGCTCGTAGCAGCGGGCGAGGCGGTGAAAGGCGTTCTGCCAGGCGTGAGTGCGTTCGGCGTGCCACCGTCGGCCGGCCTGGATCGGCGCCTTCTCGCCCTTTTGGGCGATGCGGCCGTGGATGCCGCGTTCGTCGAGCAGGGCACGGGTCTTGTCCGAGTCGTAGCCGGCGTCCAGGTGCACGGTGATGTCGCCGGGCAACGGGCCGAGGTCGTTGAGGCGGTCCAGGGTCGGGGCGAGCAGCGGGGAGTCGTGTCGGTTGGCGCCAGCCAGGACACGGCCCAGAGGAATGCCGTATCCGTCCGTCATGCCCGAGCGTTTCAGTCCCTGTTTGTCGCGGTCGACCGGTGAGCGTCCGGCGGCCTCGCCGCCTCCGGGAGCCTTGGTGATGGCTGCGTCGACAGCGATCTGGTCGAGGACAAGGCCGACAGTTCGGTCGTAGCACTCCAGCGCGATCTGCTTGAGCCGGGCGAACACGCCCAGTTGTATCCACTCGTCGCGGCGGCTGCGGATCGTCGTGGCCGAGCAGGTCGTGTCGGCGATCACCTCGCAAGAACAGCCGAAGCGCAGCAGTTGCAGCATCTTGTCGAAGACGATCCGGTCGCTGACACGCCGACGGTGGCAGCCGAGCGGATGCCCCGGGTGGAACTCCGGCGCCAGCATCGACGAGAAGCTCGACCCCGCGGCAGCCTCGGCCCCGAAGCTCCAGCACAACGACCGCGACGTGCTCAACCTACTGACCAAACGCGCCAAGGTCCTGCATCTCGGGCCTGCGAACTACTGCTGGTTCACCGACCCGTCCCGGGCTCTCTGCCTCAAGCTGGCCGGCACCCCGACAGCGGACCGTCCGCTGGTCGGGATGTGTGACTCCGCCCGCTGCCCGCAGGCCACCCATCACCCATGCCATCGGCCGGTCTGGAGCGAACACGCCGAACGCACCGAGACGTTCATCGGCCAACTCGGCACCACACGCAGGACCGAACGCACCAGGCTCCAGGCAGATCACGACCGGGCCCTTCGGGTCGTCGCCGAGATCGACGCCGCCAGCACCAGCACGACCGAGGAGTCCGCATGAGAATCTCCGCAGCCCAGCGAACCGAGAACGAGAACCGCATCCGGGCCGCCATAGACCGCCTCCTGCGCGGTGAGCTCCCGCCAGGCGGAAAGTGCGACATCAAGACCCTCGCCAGCAAGGCGGCGGTCGACCGCACCGCCTTCTACGGCACCCGCCCCTACTCTCACCTCCGCGTCGAGTTCGAGCGACGCTTTCAAGCCCTGCAGCAGGCCGGCGACATTCCCGACCCCCGCGAAGCCCGGATCACCCGCCTCAAGACGGAGAACACCGAGCTCCGGGAACGGCTAGCCGCATCGGAGCAGGCGATCGATGAGCTCACGGACTTCCGCACCCAGGCCCTGGCCCGGCTCGCCGCACAGCACGAGGAAATCGTTCGCCTGCGAGAGTCCACCGCCGGGACAAGCCGGGTGGGCCGCCTTCCCGCGCCGCGAACCACGGTGGTTGGAACCTGCAGCTGACAGCACCGGGCTCGCTGTTCGGCACTGCCGGAAGCAGGGTGATCGAAAAGGGTTTGCGGACGAGGGCTGCGGTTGGATAGACGTTACCGCTGGACCCCCGCCACGAGGGTTGGGGGGCCACGACAGTGAGAGGAGGGATAAGCCCATGATCCCCATGATCACCGCGCTTGTGTCCTCCCGGGGTGCAGACCGCGTCTGACCCCGGAGCGGACGGGCGCCTTCACCGGAGCGTGCCTTGACCGTGAAAACGAACGACCTGACCATGCGTCCGATCACCGGACGCGAAGAACTCGACCTCTTCTCCCAACTGCCTTACGACCTCAACGAGGAATTGGCGGACGACCTATCCGACGGCCGCCGACGTCCGGAGTGGATGTGGGTCGCCTTGCGCGGTGACCGCCTGCTCGCCAGGGCAGCCTGGTGGAGCCGATCAGCCGGCGACGCACCGCTCATCCTGGACATCCTCGACATCGAAGACAGCGCCTCTGGCTCCGATCACGTGGACATCGGGGTGCGACTTCTGCAGACCGCGATGGCCGCCACCCTCCCGAAGGGGTCCCGTCACCCTGAGTACAGCCGACTCATCCCGCCGGACTGGCGTGAGAACGCGGTGACGAGACAAGCCGTCGAAGACCGCATGACGGTACTTGAACGGACCGGTGCCCGCCTCTTCGTCGAACGACTACGCCTGGAATGGCGTCCGGAATCGCCAGTCCCCGAGCCCAACGGGCGCCTCATCTTCCGGCCGGTCCACGATGGCGAGGAACTCGTGGCTCTGATGGCCTCGGTTCTGGACGGGACGTTGGACGCACATGGCCGTGACGACCTGACCCGGATGTCAGTGCACGAAGCGGCCGTCCGGCACTACGAGGACGAGCTGGCGCGTTACGCGAGCCCGCGGGACTGGTGGCGCATCGCAGCACTGCCCCACGGAGAGCCAGTGGGGTTCGTCATCCCGGCCCGCAACGACTACAACGCGATCATCGCCTACATCGCGGTCCTGCCCTCACACCGCGGCAACGGCTACATCGACGACATCCTTGCCGAGGGCACCCGAATCCTTGCCGAGCAGGACGTCCCCCGCATCCGCGCGTCCACAGACCTCGGCAACATCCCGATGGCGAACGCCTTCCGGCGCGCTGGATACATCAATTTCGGACGTGAGATCAACATGACCTGGAGCTGATCGACTACTGGGCGGGGCTCCGCAGACGGTGTCCCCGCCCACCCCCAGCCGGTGATCTACAGCACACCAACAAGGTCGGAGTGCAACACGTGTCGTTCCCAGCATCGCGAAAGCGGTCCCGGCAACGGACCTACTCAAAGGCGACACGAGCTCACCGCACACGACCTCTGCGGACACAAGGCACACCTACATCACACACCTGATCGAGTTCGGGTACCCGGAGCGGTTCGTCCAGCTTCTCTTGAGTCCTCGGCTGTGTGTCCATGACATGCAGCACGAGCCCGGGTTGGGCGGAGATCTGTGTGGTGGAGGTGGTTATCCACCGCCGTCCGCCAGGCAGTTCTCCGGGAGGTTTGATGCTGGTGCAACGGGTGTTGATGCCCGACTCGTCGCTTGAGTCATGGACGGTCCTCGGCGATGAGGGCGGGATAGTCGAGTCGATCGAGCGCTATCCGGCCTACCTGGCCGGCATCGAGCGGTCGCCGAACACGATCAAGGCATACACCCATGGCCTGAAGGACTGGTTCGTCTTCCTCGACCGGCGACACCTGGACTGGCGTGAGGTCCGGCTGGAGGATCCGGGCGAGCGCGGATGAACCCTGACGGCACCCGGCCACTGACTACACACTCCTACCGCAGGCAGCTCGATCGCTGGCTGGAGCGGTGCGACGTCCGTGACGAACATGGCAGGGCAGTGCATCTGACACCCCATCAATGGCGCCACACTTTTGGAACCAGGCTGATCAACCGGGATGTTCCGCAGGAAGTCGTACGTGTCCTTCTCGATCACTCTTCCGGCGAGATGACCGCCCACTATGCACGGCTGCACGACACGACGGTCCGCCGGCACTGGGAGAAGGCCCGCAAGGTCAACATCAAGGGCGAGAGCGTCACCGTCGATCCCGAAGGCCCGCTGGCCGCGGCCACCTCGGCCAAGCAGCGGCTCGGCCGCCTGACCCAGGCCCTGCCCGACGGCTACTGCGGCCTGCCGGTTCAGAAGGTCTGTCCGCATGCCAATGCTTGCCTGACATGCCCGATGTTCGTCACTACCCCCGAGTTCCTGCCGCAACACCGCGAGCAACGGCAGCAGTTGCCGCAGATCATCTCGGTCGCCGAGGCCCGCGGCCGAGCGCGCGTGGTCGAGATAAACCGCCATGTCCTCGGTAACCTGGAGAAAATCATCGCCGGTCTGGAGTCCGACCCCGGGCAGTCGGAGGCGACCGCCGATGCGAGCTGACAACAGCCAGTACATCGTCGATGCCGCCCGCCGCCGCAGCGAGTACACCCGCGCCAAGGCCGTCCAGGCCCTTCGTTCACTCGACGCGGCGGGTGAGCCGGTCACCTTCGAGACCGTTGCGAAGTGGGCCGGAGTGTCCCGGTCTTGGCTCTGTGCCCAGTCGGACCTGCGGGCGGAGATCGAGCGACTACGTACAGCCCGCCGCCGAGACCCAGCATCCCCCATTCCTGCATGTCAGCGCAGTTCCGATGCTTCGTTGCTGCGGCGACTCGAAGCCGCCACCGCCCGCATCCGGCGGCTCACCGAGGAGAACCAGAAACCTCGCGAGCAACTCGCCCGTGCACTCAGCGAACAACGCACCGCGACGACTCGTACGGGCCCGCCACGAGCGGGTGCGAGCAATCCCGGGTGGGCTGTTCACGAATGAGCAGGGCCTGCCGCATCGGCGGCTACTGGAGATCTTTCCCCGGCCTGAGGAGTGATCATCCCCCAACTGCGAGGGACCCGCACGCGTGACTGCGGCCTGGTCCGCGTCAGCAAACGTACGCGCACCGTCGACGGGGCACGCCACAATCTCTGCGTGGATCAGGAGATAGCAGCGATAGTCACTGGCACATTCGGTTTGGTGGGAGCCGCCATCGGGGGTGCCGCGGCGGCCTGGGGCGCGCGAACGGGGGCAGAGCGAACTGCGCGGGCCACGCACCAGCAGGTGCGTGACCAGGCTGATGCCGAGCATGCTCATTGGCTACGGCAACAACGTCTCGAAGCCTACGAAGGCTTCATGCGCGCTTATGACGGCTTCGCGCGTGTGGCCACCGAGAGTCTCCGAGCCGCTGAAGAGCGGCGGTCACGAAGTGATCAGTCCGGTCGTGAGGCCCGCCTCTCGGAGGGCCTGCCCTCAGCGAGCGAGGTGGACGCGATGGGCGCCCAGGTGCGCGCGATGGAAGAGCAGGCCGCGCGCATTTCGGTTGTCGGCCCTTCACCTGTGGACGAGCGCGCGGCGCAACTGACGAGAGCCGCAGGACTCGAGCACCAGCGGTATGTCGCCCTGCGGGAGCGTCCCTCGGATGAGCCTCATCAGCAGGACGTGGCTTTGGACGAAGTACGAGCACAAACAGAACACCGCAAACGATTTTTGGCCGCTGCCCGACAGGCCCTTGGTACCCCGCCAGACCTCGGGTCAGGGAACCAGCATCATGCCTGATCTGCGCTACAGGATGGGCCTGGGCGGACGTCAGCGATCCTGTCCCGAACACCGGCCACAGTGCGTCACGGAACGCCGTCGCTGCACTGATCGCGACGCATCCGGCCACCACCGACACCTCGGTGATGCGACGGGTCCGGGTGCGCGGCGGCCGGGCGATGAATCCGGCGACCGCGTTGCTGATCACGCAGAACGCGAGATTGGAGGTCGCCGCGACGATCAGAAACCAGGCGATGAGCAGCGGATCCGTCCAGTCTTCGCCGACGGCCTGTGCACCGGTGATGGCCGCCGCAGCCAGCGTGCTCAGCGTGACGAACACCGTCATCGCGTGACGGCGCACCCAGGCTGCGACATCCGGACCGACCCAGCGCCGCGGCACGGGAATCCGCCGGCAGACGAAGAGGGCGTCGCCGAGCCAGTCGTACCGCCACCTGCCGGACGGGGCCCGCCGGCGGTGCCATCGCACGAGCAGTACCGCTGATACCGCGGTGAGTACCGAGTTGGCGACCAGCCCGCCGATCAGCGCTGATGTCCAGGCCCCCGGAACCGGGGCCGGCACCCTGGCGATGACCGCGGCCCACTCGGACACCACCGTGAGTCCGACCAGCGTAGTCATCGCCGCCACGGCACGCACCGTCTGCCACGCCCGGTCCGCACCACCTGGTGCCTGCCACGCGAGCAGCCGCAACGCAATCACCAAGGCGAGCACGGGCACCGTGAACTGGGTCAGGGAAACCGCCACGTCATAGGGGTCGTCCTGCCAGGGGCTGGCCGCCCTGACCGTCTTGTCCTGGGTCGCCAGCAGCGTCAACGCCTCGAAAACACCGGCCGTGCCCAGACTCACCAACACCACGGCCGATGCGGCCCGGTCATTCTCCTCCACGTGTTCCATGGGCCGTCATAGTACGCATCTCGTACTACGTGACAAGTAGTATCGAGCCTCGTAGCATGTGGAACCGGAGGCAAGGAGACCCATGCACAGCAACGACGCCCAGATGCTCGTGCTCACCGTCCTCGCGGACGGCCCGCTGCACGGTTACGCCATCAACACCGCGATCGAAGAGCTCACGGGCCGCAAACTCGGCCCCGGCAGTCTCTACGGAGCGCTGTCCCGGCTGGAGGCACGCGAGCTGATCCGGCCCGCGGACGAGGCGGCCGAGACGCAGGAACGCCACCGCACCATGCAGATCACCGACGCGGGCCGCGACCAACTGCGCGCCGAACTCCAGCAGATGGCCCGTATCTCCGCCGCCGGCCTGCGCGCACTCGGAACCGCTCCGGCATGAACGCGGCCACACTCCTGACCCGCCTCTACCCACCGGCCGTCCGCGAACGCTGGGGCGACGACATCAGCCACGAGGTGTCCGCCTCGGGCATCCGCTCATGGCCCGACACCCTCGTGGGGGCCGCACGGCTCTGGCTCCACCCGGGCGACTGGCCTGAGACGGTCACCGGCCAGACCCGCCGCGTGCTGACCGTCGCACTGTTCGCCCTCACTGCGACCACCGGGCTGCTGCTGCGCTCGGCCGAACCCTCCACCACCCTCACGGCCGACATCCGTCACCCCGCCACCAGCCTCTGGCTCGCCCCCCTCCTGCTCGGCATCGCCCTCGCCACGCCGCATCCCCCACTTCGAGGCGAAGCCCTCCGACGCCTGACAGCCGCAGCGATCCGCACGCTGGCAGCACCGACCGCCGCGGTCGTGGCCCTGTGCCTGATCGCATGGAGCGGCATGGCCGACCACCTCACCGGCTTCGCCGACGCCGCCGCGGTCCTCTACTACTGGCTCACGCTCGGATTCGTCGCGCTGCGCCTGTGCACCCTCGTCGCCCGCATCGCCCGGACCACTCCCCTGCCGTCCACACGTCGGCTGTCCGCGGCCCTGCTGTACATCGGGACAGGACTGGCCCTCGCGGCAAGCCAGAACCTCCTCGCCGTCCTCCGGACCGTCCCTCATCCGGGCTCCCTCACCGAGACCCTGACGCTGGGCCTCCTGGCCGCCGCAACCTTCAGCGTCAGCCACGATCTGCGGCGCAAGAGGGCATAGCCCCAGCAGAAGCGAAGGTCGGGCCTACCCGTCGGATCGTCCCGGGGCATCTCATCCGATGTCGGAGGGGGCGCGGCCAGTGCTTCTCGACCGCCGAGTGACCGGCACCGCTGAACCTTCCCTGTCTCCCCTCCCGAGGAAACGCCGATGCCTGTCTCACCCCCGAAGGTCGTTGTCGTCGTACCGACCTACAACGAGCGGGACAACCTGCCCGTCCTCGCCGGCCTGCTCGCGGACCTGCCGATGCCCGACCTGCATCTGCTTGTGGTCGACGACAACTCACCCGACGGCACGGGCGAAGTCGCCGACAAACTCGCAGCCGAGTCACCGGACGCTGTGGGCGTGCTGCACCGCACCGCCAAGAACGGGCTCGGCCGCGCCTATCTCGCCGGAATGGCCAGTGCGCTGGATGAGGGCGCCGACGTCGTGGTCCAGATGGACGCCGATCTCTCCCACCCGGCCTCGGTAATCCCTGCCATGGTCGACACTCTGCTGACGAGGAACGCCGCCGTCGTCCTCGGCTCCCGCTACGTCGCGGGCGGCTCGACCGCCACCGACTGGCCGTGGCACCGCAAGGCCCTGTCGGCCTGGGCCAACTGGTACGTCAACGCGATCCTGCGCCTGGGCGTGAAGGACTCCACCGCCGGATTCAAGGCATGGCGAGCCGAGACGCTGCGCACGATCGACCTGCCGTCGATCCGCAGCAACGGGTACTCCTTCCAGGTCGAGATGAACTACCGCACCATCAAGCGCGGGCTGACCATCCTCGAAGTACCCATCCGGTTCGAGGAACGAGTGAACGGGACCTCGAAGATGAGCATCCGTGTGCAGCTCGAATCCGCACTCACCCCGTGGAAGCTGCGCTTCGGCAGGCGGGACCGTCGCTGTCTGTGAGCGGTTTTCTGCCTACAACAGCGAGGGCGGAAGGTCGCTGAACAGATCATGGGGTGGCCTTCGACCAACGAGCTGGACGAGGACATCCGGCGAGCCCTGCCGGACGCTGTGTCCGAAGCGGGATCTAACTGACGGCCTGTCCGGCCCCGAGAGCGTGTTCGCCGCTCCGATGGCACCACCGTGCCAGTCCGCGGCGCCGGCGGCCCGCAGCGACGAACTCTCGCCCGACACCGCCCAGAACACCTCGGAGGGCACATGAACCGAAGCGTCGAAGCCCTGACGACTGCCACCCTCCGACGCCGAGAACGCGGGGAGAACGCCGTCAAGAAGGCACTGAAGGAAGCCCGCAGGACACGCAACCCCGTAAGCGTGACCTCGATTGCCAGGGCGGCCGGCGTGTCCACCGACTTCATCTACCGCCACCCAGTTCTGCGCCCGCAGGTCGAGGCCCTCCGCAGGGCACGACGCGATGCCGCCCTCGCCGCGGCCCACGGAGAGCTCCTCGCGCTTCGACGACAGCCCCAGAACGGACTTATTAGGTAGCCATGAAGTCGTTCTCGACGGCGGGGGCGATGCGGGTGAGCCAGAACTCCGCCTCGTCCGGTCCCAGGACCCGATCAAGGTTGAGGGTGGGGATCATATTCTGGAAGACCCGGCCGAGGCCCATGCCATAGTCGCCAAGCGGTGGGTGCAGTACCAGCACGCGGGTGCCATCGAGCGGCTTGATGTCGGCGGGCACCCCTTCCGGGTAGACGTAGGCGCCATGGCCGTCGAAAAGGCGGAAACGGCGGAGCGCCGGATTCTCGGGACCCAGGTACGGGTCGGCGTCTGTCGCTGCCGCGACCCACGAGCGGTCGGGGCGCGTTCCTGGAACCATGCCTTGGTCGGAGTCGCCGATAAGCCGGTCCGCGAGCAGGGTGTGCAGCTGGAAGTTGTCCCCGACACCGCTCATCGTGAGGGCATACCCCCTACGTGCACGGGGGTTGAGGACAACCAGAGGCTCGTCGTCGAGGACGGCAGCCAGGTCTCTGACCCAGGCGGCGCGCTGCGACCGGTCGGCGACCGCTGCGGCGTACTCCCGCAGCTCAGCCTTGACCTCAGTGGGCACCGCTGCCCGGAAGGGACCGTGCGCCATGACCGTGATCAGCACCTTGAGCCAGTCCTCCATGTCGAACCAGGACATGGCGATGCGGGTCATGTCCCCCTTGTCCGGGCGCCCTTTCGGTCTGGCCAGGCTGACAAGAGCCTGCACCAGCTGCTTCGTACTGGCGCTCACCTGCTCCGGCAGCGGCCGCCCGGGAGCCGCTTCGGCCCAGCACCCCGGGACCAGATCGTTGAGCATCATCGCCTCCGCGGCACGCTGCGGCAGCACGTCGGCCAGCGCCATTGGTGAACCGCCCCACTCGACGCACGCCCCCGCCAGGACGGCCGTCTTGGCGAAGTCGCCCGCCAAACCCGGCAGCCACGGCGCAAGAGCCTCGACCGCGGCGGTCAAACTCGCGGGACCTCCCGCACGCGCAGTGTCCCCCAACCGCGACAACGCCCGCCGGTAGCCGCGAGCCGAACCAGACCTCATCTGCGCGACAAGCTCGTCAACGAGCCGGGGTATCTCCGAAGGCACGGCGGCACGCTAGCAGGGCCACGATCCCCACGCTGCGGTTGGTATCCGAGCTAGGAACTCCAGGTCATCTGGGCGCCGAGCACTCGTCAGCGACACGCCGCTGACGCTGTGAACAGGAGGATCGACTCGCTATACAGTCACGACGCCGGATAGCAGGTGGTCGTACTCGGCTTCGCCCATGGCACCGGTGTAGCCGTAGGAGGCAGCGCTAGGTTTCTTCTTCTTGCCGGTGACGTAGATGGAGGAACGTACATCTAGGTGTAGCCGCCCTTGCGGCAGATCGTCGTCGTCAGGTTGGCCTGGGTGACGGCCGGGGAAATCGCACCCGGAGTACAGGCCGGGTCCTCCAGCGGCTCGCCCTTCTCATAGTGGTAGTGGCACGATCCGGCGGCCGACTGCTGCTGCACCGTGTACTTCTTCTGCGGGCCAGCCGCCCACGGCGATCGCCCGGCCTCCGCAGCCCGCCCCGCTCGCGCTTGAGGCGGTCCCCGATGCAGTCGCGCTCCCGGACGGCGACAGGCCGCCCAGCAATCCGGTTTTGCAGCCCGCGAGCAGCAGACAGGACAGCACCACGATCGGCAGCAGGACCCGCCATCCCCTGTGCGGGGGTGGCCTGCGGGGAACCGAATAGGGTGGGTGGGCGTCCTGAAGGCCATGATCAACGGTGTGAGGATGGCGGCACACGGGTGGAGACGCGGGGTGGCGGCTTCAGCAGTCGCGGTTGCGGCAGCCGTGGTTCTGGCCGGGTGCGGGAGCAGCACACCGCAGCCGGTCGGGGATCCTGATCCGGGCGGACGGTTGCTTGCGGCGATCAAGCCGGTGCTTGCCGTCGCTCCAGCGGGGGCGCATATCTCTTCGAGGTACGCGGCCAAGCCGATGTGGGACTCCTGCGATGGGATTGCGTCCACTTACGGGTGGGACGAGCCGACGGTGGACTTGGGGTTCACCGGCGGTGGCACGGACGCGCAGGTCGTCGCGCATCTGAAGTCAGTCCTGCGAAAGTTGGGCTGGACCTTCGATACCGCGAACTCCGCCCCTACCGGGCCTTGGTACTGGCACAAGACCGTGGCCAGGAACGTCCGGGGTACCGTGCAACTGCTTGGTGGTTCGGCCTTCAGTCCCTCCGACTGGGACCTCCAGGCCACCACTCCTCCGGCTGCCCACCCGGTCACCGGCTGTTGACACCGTTCCCCACCTCCCGCAACCGCTTGCCGGCGAGTGCAGGAGAACTGAGCACTGCGCACTAAATCAAGATCATTCACGCAATCGCGGCCAGAGCCTTGAAAACGGCTCTGGCCGCATTTGTGTGAAAGGACAGCTCGGCGCCCGGCAAGGAGGAAAAGGGGTGTCGTGCGTGACGGCCTTCAGTTGGCGGCGGGAGTGATGGTGGTCTCGGCGGTGGTTGGCGGCGGCACCGATGGCATGGTGCTGTCCGCCAGGTCGAGGAGGTTCGCGATCCGGCGGTCCCGCGACTCTGCCGGCCAAGCGAGCCGGAGGTCGGTGGGGGGCAGGTCGGTGACGGGAATCCCGACCACGCCGGAGCCGAGGCGATCCGTCACGCTGTGGCCCACGACGACTACGAGCCGTCCGAGTGCGACGCGGTCGGTGAGTTCGTCCAGGCCGGTCGCGGGGGGCTCGGAGACGTAGGCGGGATCGCTGCGCAGACGAGCCAGGGAGACGTCCCGGAGCCCGGCGAGGGGATGGTTCGCGGGCAGCAGCGCGACCGGGTACTCCTCGCCGATGCCGCTGCTTTCAAGATCGAGGGGGTCCTCGGTCGCACACAGCAGGGCGACGTCGGCCTGCCCGCCTCGGACAGCCGCGGCCTGATCATGAGTGAAGAGCAGGTGCATCGTGTCATGACCGTGGCGGGTCTCGTAGCGGCGATGGAGGTTACGCAGCAGCCCGGAGCCCATGCCCGGGGCGACGGCGATCCGCAAGGCCCCGCTTGCCGCATGGATGGTTCGCTGGGTCGCGCGATCGATTGCCTGCAATGCGTTGCGGGACTCGACCAGGAGGACCTTGCCCGCGGGGGTGAGGTCGACGCGTCGGCTTGTCCGTTCGAACAGCGTGACGCCCAGGCGCCGCTCCAACTGCGCGATGGCCCGGGACAGCGGCGGAGGTGCGATGCCCAGCCGTTCGGCGGCTCGGCTGAAGTGCAGTTCCTCGGCTACTGCGACGAAGTATTCGAGCTGCCGAACCTCAAGGCGATCCATACCTCCAGGGTAATGATCCGCGCCAAAGTCTGCATCGCTCTCCCCCTCGGCCAGGCGGCACGCTGGACGCGTTCTCAGACCGACCAGAAGTAAAGAGGAGAGAAGATGGACGACGAGCGCGCGGAGGCCCTGGTGATGGCCCGGTACGTGCGAGCGGCCGACCACCGCGACGGCGCGGCCATGGCCGCGCTGTTCGCGGAGGACGCTGTTGCCGAGATCTTCTACAGCAACGGCGGAACCCGGGAGAAGCTCGCCGAGCTCACCGGGGCCGAGACCATCGGCAAGGCCGTCGCCGGGCTGATGGCCCCGCACCCGCCGCGCGGGTGGAGCCACCACACCACCCACGACCACATCATCGAGGTCGACGGCGACGAGGCGACGCTCGACGCCCAGTTCGTCGTGTTCAACACCCGGGGCCACGAGCGTCCGGCCGACGGCTGGCCCGAGGGGACGTTCGGCGCACAGGGCACCATCACCCCGATCGAGTCCGGCTACTACCAACCGCGACTGCGCCGGATCGACGGCGCCTGGCGCATCTTCCACCACACGATCCTCCTGGACCAGCCGATGGCCTTTCCGGGAGCCTGACTTGAAGGCGATCATCTACCAGCGGTACGGCGGCCCGGAGGTACTGGAGCTGGCCGAGGTGGAGCCGCCCAAGGTTCACGTCGACTCCGTGCTCGTCCGGGTAAGAGCCGCCGCCGTGAACCCGGCCGACCTCCAGATGCGCGAGGGACTGGCCCACGCGAACGTCCCCACCTACTTCCCCGTCATCCCGGGGTGGGACATCGCCGGCGTCGTCGAGGAGGCCGGCCCCGGTGCCCCCGAGTTCCGCCCCGGCGACGAGGTGGTCGGCTATGTCCGCACGAGCGTCAGCCACCTGCACGGCGGGTACGCCGGACTGGTCTCCACCGACGTGCCCGCTCTCGCACCGAAGCCGGACGGCCTGAGCTGGGAGCAGGCCGCCGCGCTTCCGCTGGCCGGACTCACGGCGTACCAGGCCGTCACCCGGGTCCTGGACGTGCAGTCAGGGGAATCCCTCCTGGTCTACGGCGCCGCCGGCGGTGTGGGCTCGATGGCAGTCCAGATCGCGGTGGCCCGTGGCGCAACCGTGCTGGGCGCCGACGCAGCCCGGCGCGACGATTACCTGCGCGGCCTCGGCGCGACGCCGGTCGGCGACGATGACCAGGTCACCGAGCGGGTCCGGGCACTGGTCCCGGACGGCGTCGACGCGGTCTTCGACACCGTCGGCCGCGGCACACTCGAACGTGCAGCCGCGGCCGGGCACGACGCCACGCGTTACGCGTCGACGGTCGACATCGCGGGTCCCGATACCCGCCCGGTGTTCGCGCGTCTGGTGTCCGCAGACCTGCACGCGGTGACCGAACTCGCCGCCACCGGCCGTCTTCTCCCACACGTCGCAGTGGTGCTTCCCCTGGAGGCGGCTGCCGACGCGCACCGCCTTGCCGCGACACGGCACGACACGGGACGCATCGTCCTGCGGATCGGTGCGTGACGGAGCACAGTGTTCGTCGAGGCTCGGCGACAACGTCCCCAGCTGTCGGCAGCAGTGCGACGTCGGGGACGGAAGCGGGGTCGACCGCGGACGGTCACTGCCCGCACGCATCAGCAAGTACCAGGAGGCCGCCGTGTTCGCCGCCGATCCGGCACGGTCCTCCGGCCTGGTCTGCTTCGATCCGCAAGATCGGCGTTCGGGCACCTGAATCTTTGCCATCCCCGATCACGGCTGGGTGAGGATGCGGGTCCGGAGGAGTTCGAACGAGGCCCTGCCGTACATGGCTCGTTTGAGGGTTTTCACGCGGTTCACGTGTCCTTCGACCACTCCGGAGCTCCACCGGAGGGTGAGTCCGGCAGTGACCACGTCGAGGTCCTGTCGGAGGAAGCCGGCGAAGCCCTTCATGGGCTTCGGCGCGTCCTGCTCGGCCTGCTGGATCCACTCCAGCAACAGGTATCCGCGCTGGTGGCGGACCAGGTCGGCGAACGCCCGAGCGAGGTCGCAGGCCCGGGTGATGTCCGGGCAGGCGAGCTTGGACTTGAAGGAGTCGCTCGTCCTGGCTCTCGGTGAGGGTCTCCCAGCCCCCGCATGATCCACGAGGTGATCTTGCGGGGGCTGGGGATGTCGGCCCGGACCGGTTCGGCGGTTCCCGCCCGGAGTGCGGCTAGGTGTTTGCGGACGACCTGGCGGCTGCCCCGGTAGCCGCGTGCCTGGATCTCCAAGAAGAGCTGGGTGCCGCTGACCTGGCCTTGGACTTCGGTGAAGCGGGCGTTGAGGTATGCCTTGAACGGCTCCAGCACGCCGTTGGGGCGGCGCTCGCGGGAGGAGACCAACAACTCGTCGAGATCGGTGTCACGGAAGCGACGCACGGTCTTGCGGTCGAGGTTCAGACGGCGGGCGATGGCGCTGATCGTCCAGCGTTTCTCCAGCAAGCAGTGGATGTCCTCGTAGCGGTGACGGGTGCGTTCGATGATCTGGGTGCGGGGCAGTTCCGCGGGCGGTAACACCGTCGGGGGCGGCTCCGGCACCTCGGTCACCGCCTCCTCCTCGGCATGTTTGCGCAGGCAGTCGCCGTGCTGGTGACAGGTCTTCTCCACCGCGGCGGACAGGTTCTGCAACAGGTGCCGGCGATCAGCCACTTCCAGGGCGTGAGGGACGGCTTCCCTGACCGCCTTGGTGTAGGCGGTGGCCCGGTCCCGGCAGATGATCTCGGCTCCGGGATGCTCAGCGAGCCAGGCCGCGAACGTTTCGGAGGTGCGGTCGGGCAGCACGTCCACGACCCGGCCGGCCTCGACGTCGACCAGCACGGTGCCGTAGGTACAGCCCTTGCGGAAGGCGAACTCGTCCACTCCCAGCACTCGCGGGGCCCGGTCCGGCACCGCTGGCGCCTTCAGCAGTCTGAGCAGCCGGGTCCTACCGGCAGCCAACCGCAGGCGACGGCACAGCCGCGCGGCCGGACGGCCGCCGAGCTCGATCGCGATCGACCGCAGCCAGCCTGTCAGCCCGGTGCTGGAGCGGAGGTGCCGCTCGGACAGGCCCGGCACCTGCTCGACGAACGTCTTGCGGGAACAACTCTTCCGGTCGCAGAAGTACCGGCGCACCCGAAGCCGAACGATGACCTGGCGTGAGCCCAACGGCCTTTCATCCAGGGTGCGTTGGTACGTGCTGTGTATGCGCCTGGCCCGTTTCCGGCAGCCCGGGCACCGGCCCGGGTGAGCGGTGGACACCGCCTCCGCCACAAGTACGTCGCACGGAACCGCGGCCAGAGCCCCTCTCGGTGTGGCCGGTCCTTCGTGGATCCGCCATCTCTTGGTGTATCCGCCGACCTCGCCGCCGCGCTGTTCCGTCCCGGCCGGGTCCGTCTCACACTGGCGCTGCCGGCAACGCCGCCGGATCGATGAAAGGTCAGCACGATGCCCATGTTCAACGACGGGATGTCCGAGACCGAGCTGCCGGGCGACTCGGCCGTCACGACGGACGTCGTGGTCGTCGGTTCCGGCCCTGCGGGCGCCTCCGCGGCGCTGCTGCTGGCGACGCTGGGCGTCGACACCATCATGATCACGAAGTACCGGTGGACGGCGAACACCCCCCGCGCGCACATCACCAACCAGCGCGCGATGGAGGTCTTCCGCGATCTGGGCATCGAAGAGCAGGTGCTGGCCGACGCCACCGACCACTCACTGGTCGGCGACACGGTGTTCTGCACCAGCATCACCGGTGAGGAGATCGGCCGTATCCACACCTGGGGGACCCGGCCGGACCGCGAGGCGGACTACCGGCTGGCGTCGCCCTGCCTCACCGTCGACATCCCGCAGACGTATCTCGAACCGATCCTGGTCCGCAACGCGACGCAGCGCGGCGCGCAGACCCGGTTCTCCAGCGAGTACCTGTCCCACACCCAGGACGCCGACGGAGTCACCGTCCAGGTGCTGGACCGGCTCACCGGGCACGAGTACAGCATCCGCGCGAAGTACCTGATCGGCGCGGACGGTGCCCGCTCCAAGGTCGCCGCGGACATCGGTCTGCCCTTCGAGGGCGCGATGGACATCGCGGGCTCGATGAACATCACGTTCAAGGCCGACATCAGCCGCTACGTCGCCCACCGGCCGTCCGTCCTGTACTGGGTCGTCCAGCCCGGCTCGAACGTCGGCGGCATCGGCGCCGGGCTCGTGCGCATGGTGCGCCCGTGGAACGAGTGGCTGATCGTGTGGGGCTACGACATCGCCGGGGAACCCCCGGTCGTCGACGAGCCCGCTGCCGTGCAGATCGTCCGCAACCTCCTCGGGGCGCCCGACCTGGAAGTGGAGATCACCGGCACCAGCCTGTGGGGCAACAACGAGATGTACGCGACCCGGCTCCAGCAGGGCCGCGTGTTCTGTGCGGGCGACGCCGTGCACCGGCATCCGCCGAGCAACGGCCTGGGCTCCAACACCTCCGTCCAGGACGCGTACAACCTCGCGTGGAAGATCGCGGCCGTGCTCAAGGGGCATGCTGAGCCGGGGCTGTTGGAGACCTACACGGCAGAGCGGGCTCCCGTCGCCGAGCGCATCGTCAAGCGCGCCAACAAGTCCAGCCGCGAGTTCATCGACATCTTCGAGGCACTGGGTGTTCTCGGGGCGCCGGACGAGGCCGCGATGACGGCCGCCATCGAGGAACGCAAGGCCAACACCCCTGCCGGGGCCGCCAAGCGGGCCGCGCTGGTGCGCGCGATGGAGCTGAAGAACTACGAGTTCAACGCGCACGGTGTGGAGCTGGGCCAGCACTACTCCTCGACGGCCGTCGTCGCCGACGGCAGCGAACTGCCCCCGCCCGCACGCGATGTCGATCTGTACTACGAGATGTCGACCGTCCCCGGCGCGCATCTTCCGCACGCCTGGGTCGGGGACAGCGCACACCGTCACGCGCTAATGGACCTGGCGCCGTACGACCGTTGGACGCTGCTGACCGGCATCGCGGGTGAGGCGTGGGAGCAGGCGGCCGAGAAGGTCGGCGACGAGTTGGGCGTCCCGCTCAAGACCGTCGTGATCGGTCCGGGACGTGAAGTGACCGACCTCTACTACGACTGGGCCAAGCTGCGCGAGATCGACGAGAGCGGTGTGCTGCTGGTGCGGCCCGACAAGCACATCGCGTGGCGGGCCATGGAGCTGCCCGAGAACCCCGAAGATCAGCTGCGTGCTGCTCTGCTCTCCGTCCTGGGAAGGGACTAGTCCATGCGGTTCGTCCACGACACGCTGCCGCAGCGGGTGCGGTTCGCCTCCGGCGCGGCCGAGGAGGGCCTGGCCGCTGAGGTCGCCGCGCTCGGCGCCCGGCGGGTGATGGTCATCGCGGGAGCGGCCGAGCGGGAACTCGCCGACCGCATCACCGTCGGCCTGCCCGTGGTCCACCGGCACGACGACGTCGTCATGCACGTGCCCGTCGAGGTCGCCCTGCGGGCTCGTACGGCAGCCGCCGAGCGGGACGTCGACGCCCTGGTCAGTGTCGGCGGTGGCTCCACCACGGGCCTGGCCAAGGCGGTCGCGCTGACCACCGGGCTGCCGATCGTCGCCGTCCCGACCACGTACGCCGGCTCGGAGGCCACCGCCGTATGGGGGCTGACCGAGGACTCCGTGAAGACCACCGGTACGGACACGAAGGTCCTGCCGCGTGCCGTCGTCTACGACGCCTCGCTGACGCTCTCACTTCCGGTCGAGATGAGTGTCGCTTCGGGTCTCAACGCGCTCGCCCACTGCGTGGACTCCATGTGGGCACCGCGGACCGATCCGATCAACCAGGCCCTCGCCGCCGAAGGCGTGCGGGCTCTGCGGACGGGGCTGCCGCTGGTCGTGAAGGATTCGGAAGCGCTGGACGGCCGGGAACGGACCTTGTACGGCGCCTACTTGGCCGCCGTGGCGTTCGCCTCCGCCGGGTCCGGACTGCACCACAAGATCTGCCATGTGCTGGGCGGCATGTTCAACCTTCCGCACGCCCAGACCCACGCGGTGGTCCTCCCCCATGTCCTCGCCTTCAACGCGCCCTTCGCCCCGGACGCCGAAGGGCGCCTGGCCGCGGCCTTCGACTCCCCGTCCGCGGTCGAGGGACTCGACACGCTCCGTGACCGGCTCGGTGCGCCGCGCTCGCTGCGCGACCTCGGCATGCCCCGGGACGGTGTGGCGGCCGTGGCCGAGGCCGTCGTGGCCGCCGCACCCGCGGGCAACCCGCGGCCCGTCACACTCGACGCGATCACCGATCTGGTCCGGAACGCCTGGGAAGCCCGATGAACGACACCCCCGCTCCCCGTACCCCCGTCCCGGCCGAGCAGCTCGAGCGTGAGGAGCAGATCACCCGCCAGGTGCTGGCGTCCTTCGACGACTGCGCCGACCCACGGCTGCACGAGATCATGCGGTCGCTGGTCCACCACCTGCACGCGTTCGTCCGAGAGGTCCGTCTCACCGAGGGCGAGTGGAGCAAGGGGATCGAGTTCCTCACCCGCACCGGCAACATCACCGACGAGCGCCGCCAGGAGTTCATCCTGCTGTCGGACGTGCTCGGAGCCTCCATGCAGACGGTCGCCGTCAACAACGAGGCGTACGGCGACGCCACCGAGGCCACCGTCTTCGGCCCGTTCTTCGTCGACAACAGCCCCGAGATCGCCCAGGGCGGCGATCTCGCCTTCGGGGCCGCCGGAGAACCCTGCTGGGTGGAGGGCACCGTCACCGACACCGCCGGAAAACCCGTGGCCGGGGCGCGGATCGAGGTGTGGGAGGCCGACGAGGACGGTTTCTACGACACGCAGTACGGGGACGACCGGATGGCGGCGCGGGCTCACCTGCTCAGCGACGCCGACGGCCGCTACCGGTTCTGGGGGCTCACGCCGACGCCGTATCCGATTCCGCACGACGGGCCGGTGGGAGCGCTGCTGGCGGCGACCGGCCGATCGCCCATGCGCGCCTCCCACCTGCACTTCATGGTGAGCGCCCCCGCGCTGCGCACGCTGGTCACGCACATCTTCGTCCGCGGTGACGAACTGCTGGACCGGGACTCCGTGTTCGGGGTGAAGGAGTCGCTTGTCAAGGACTTCGTGGCGCAGCCGCCGGGTACGCCCACGCCCGACGGACGCGACCTCGGCGAGCGGTCCTGGTCCCGGGTCCGCTTCGACATCGTGCTGGCACCCGACGGCACGTGATCCCGCACCCCGCTACGACCGTGCGCGCGCCTCGCGCAGGACGTCGGTGGCGCGCAGACCGTAGCGTTCCCTGAACCGGTGGGAGAAGTGGGCGGCCGACGCGAAACCGCAGCGCGCGGCCACCTCGGCCACGGTCGCCGCTCCCCCGGTGTTCAGCAGCGTGCGGGCTCGTTCGAGGCGGCGGTGCAGCAGGTACCGCGGCAGGCTCGTGCCGCCCGAGGCGAACACCCGGGACAGATGGCGCTCGCTGATCCCGATGCCGCGGGCGATGCGGGCCGCCGAGAGCCCCGGGTCGGCCAGGTGGTCGTCGATGTAGGTCTTCGCGACGGTCAGGTGGACGGTGGAGAGGGAGGGGGCGCGGCCGCTCGCGGCGGATACGAGCAGGTCCAGCACGGCGTCCTCGTCCACGTTCGCGGCGACGGAGGAATCCGGTGGCAGTGCCCGGGCGACGAGGGTGGCGAGAGTCCGGGTGTGGACGGCGCCGGCGTCGATGACCAGCGGCTGCGGCAGGGAGGGCGGCCCGCCGAGGTCGCGCCACACCGTGTGGGGGATCTTGACCGCGAGTTCCTCCAGGCCGTGCGAGAAGCCCCGGATGAAGGGCTGGTCGGCGTCGCAGACCAGCAGCTGTCCCGGATGGAGCAGCCGTACGCCGTCGTCGTAGTAGAAGAAGGCGTCACCGGCCAGGGTCAGATAGCAGGCCACGGCGTCCGAGGGCACGCGGCGGATCTCGGCGTCGGGTCGTTCGACGACGTGGGGGCTGCCGAGGACCCGGGCGAGATGTGCTCGGGGAAGCTGGAGGTTGATCTCCGTCGCGTCGAGGGCGGTGTCGTGCAGGGAACGGCAGCGCAGCCCGATCAGGGCCTCGGCGTTGTGCTCTTCCCACAGGGCGATGCGTTCCGCCTCGGGAATGCCGGTCGTACTGAAGCGCACCGGAGCACCGGTTGTGCCGCTCGTCATCCCTCCAGCGTAGAGGGCGGGGCTTCCCTGTGTTCAGGGCCTTCCACACACTCTTTGATCACAGAGGCGACCTGGTCGGTGGCGGGGGTGGTGCGCCGGGCATGGCCGGCGAGGACCAGATCGACGGATTCCGTCTGGGTGAGGGGCACGTAGGCGACGCTGGCGAGGCGGAGGCTCTGCACCGGTGCGGGAACGAGGGCGACGCCGTGTCCGGCGGCCACGAAGACGACCAGGGTGGCCGTCTCTCCGACCTCCATCAGTGAGGTGGGCTGGAATCCGGCGCGCCGGCATGCGGCCAGGACCCGGCCGTACATGGAGGATCGCGAGGGGTGGACGACGAACGGCTCGTCGGCCAGGGCCTTGAGCGAGATGCGTCGCCGGGCCGCGAGGGGATGGTGCGAGGGGAGGACCGCCACCAGGGACTCGGAGCGCAGGGGTGTGGTGCGGATGTCCTCGTGGTCGGCGGGGCCGCGCAGGACCGCCAGGTCGTAGGTGCCGGCGAGCAGTCCGTCGACCAGGTCGGGCGTGAGGAGCTCGCCGCGCAGGTCCATGGTGATCCCGGGCAGGCGGGCGCGTACGGTGCGTGCGACCTGCGGCAGCAGGTCGTAGGTGGCGGTGCCGATGAAGCCGGTCGAGACCCGTCCGGCGTGGCCGGTGGCCAGCTCCGTCATGTGCCGGCGGGCGCGCTCCTCCTCCGCGACCAGGGTGCGGGCGTGCTCCAGGAGGTGGTGTCCGGCCTCGGTCAGGGCGACGTGCCGGGTGGAGCGGGTGAACAGTGTGGTCCTGAGCTCCTTCTCCAGCTGTTTGATCTGCTGGGAGAGGGCCGGTTGAGCCACGTGCAGGCGAGTGGCCGCCCGCCCGAAGTGACATTCCTCGGCCAGCGTCAGGAAGTACCGGATCTGCCGCAGCTCCATCCTCTGATTCTATAAGATCAACTTATCAATCGATACGGATTAGGTCTTGGACGCGTTGAAGTCCGCGCTCCTACCGTGACGGTATGACCGACAGTTATCTCTACTCGGCGGTGCGAACGCCCTTCGGCCGCTTCAGGGGCGCCCTCTCCGAGGTCCGGCCCGACGACCTCGCGGCACAGGTCATCGGCGGGATCCTCGCCAAGACCCCCGCACTGGATCCCGGACGCATCGACGACGTCGTCTGGGGCAACGCCAACGGCGCCGGTGAGGACAACCGCAACGTCGGCAGGATGGCCGTCCTGCTGGCGGGGCTGCCCACCTCGGTGCCCGCGACCACCGTCAACCGCCTGTGCGGATCGTCCCTCGACGCCGCCCTCATCGCCTCGCGCTACATCGAGAGCGGCGACGCGGACATCGTCCTCACCGGCGGAGTCGAGTCGATGACCCGCGCCCCGTGGGTCCTGCCCAAGCCCGGGCGCGGATTCCCCGCAGGGGACGTCACCGCCGTGTCCACCACCCTCGGCTGGCGCCTGGTCAACGAGCGCATGCCCAAGGAGTGGACGGTCTCCCTGGGCGAGGCGAACGAGCAGCTCGGCGACCGCTTCTCCATCTCCCGCGAGCGCCAGGACGCGTTCGCCCTCCGCTCCCACCGTCTCGCCGACGACGCCTGGAACGCGGGCTTCTACGACGGGCTGGTCGTCCCCGTCTCGGACGGCGAGCGCACCGTTCTGGAACGCGACGAGGGCATCCGCCCCGGGTCCACCATGGAGAAGCTCGCCACGCTCAAGCCCGCCTACCGGGCCGACGGCCTCATCACGGCCGGAAACGCCTCACCGCTGAACGACGGCGCCTCCGCGGTGCTGCTCGGTTCGGCCGCGGCCGCCGACCGCATCGGCGTGGATCCCCTCGCCCGCGTCGCGGGCCGCGGCGTGGCCGCGCTGGATCCGCAGATGTTCGGATACGCGCCCGTCGAGGCCGTGAACAGGGCGCTGAAGCGCGCGGGCATCTCCTGGGCCGACGTGGACGCCGTAGAGCTGAACGAGGCGTTCGCCGTCCAGGCGCTGGCGTGCGTGGACGCGTGGGATGTCGACCCGCAGATCGTCAACACCAAGGGCGGGGCCATCGCGCTCGGCCATCCCCTCGGTGCGTCCGGCGGCCGCCTGCTGGGCACCCTCTGCCGCCGTCTGCAGGAGTCCGGCAAGCGGTGGGGCGTCGCGGCGATCTGTATAGGTGTCGGCCAGGCCCTCGCCGTGGTCCTGGAGAACGTCGCCGGGGGCAGCAGGTGACCACACAGCTGTGTGCCGGCGCGGACGAGGCGGTCGCCGGCGTCCAGGACGGCGCCACGGTGCTCGTCGGAGGCTTCGGCATGGCGGGCATGCCGGTGGCGCTGATCGACGCGCTGATCCGGCAGGGGGCCACCGACCTCACGGTCGTCTCCAACAACGCCGGCAACGGCGACACCGGTCTTGCCGCGCTGCTGGCCGCGGGACGGGTCCGCAAGGTGATCTGCTCCTTCCCCCGCCAGGCGGACTCCTGGGTGTTCGACGGCCTCTACCGGGCGGGCCGGATCGAACTCGAAGTGGTCCCCCAGGGCACTCTGGCCGAACGGCTGAGGGCGGCGGGAGCCGGTTTCGGTGCCTTCTTCTGCCCCACCGGTGCCGGCACGCTGCTCGCGGAAGGCAAGGAGGTGCGTGAGATCGACGGCCGCCTCCATGTGCTGGAGTACCCCATCGGCGGAGACCTCGCGCTGATCGGCGCGCATCGAGCGGACCGTATGGGCAATCTCGTCTACCGCAAGACCGCGCGGAACTTCGGTCCCGTCATGGCCACCGCGGCCACCACCGTGGTCGCCCAGGTCCGCGAGGTCGTCGAGACCGGCGAGATCGATCCCGAGACCGTCGTGACGCCCAGCATCTTCGTCGACCGCGTGGTACAGGTGGCTGATCACTCATGACACGGACTTCCCCGACGACCGGCGGTCAGGGCCCGCTGGGCAAGCACGACATCGCCGCCCTGATCGCCCGTGACATCCCGCACGGAGCCTTCGTCAACCTGGGCATCGGCCAGCCGACCCTCGTGGCCGACCACCTCTCCCCCGGTTCCGGCGTGATCCTGCACACCGAGAACGGCATGCTCAACATGGGCCCGGCCGCTTCGGCGGACCAGATCGATCCGGACCTGACCAACGCGGGCAAGGTTCCCGTCACCGAACTGCCGGGCGCTGCCTACTTCCACCACGCGGACTCCTTCGCGATGATGCGTGGCGGTCATCTGGACATCTGCGTCCTCGGCGCCTTCCAGGTCTCCGCACGCGGTGACCTGGCCAACTGGCACACCGGCGCACCCGACGCCATTCCCGCGGTCGGCGGAGCCATGGACCTGGCCATCGGGGCGAAGAAGGTCTTCGTGATGATGACCCTCTTCACCCGGGACGGAGCACCCAAGCTGGTCTCCGAGTGCGGCTATCCGCTCACCGGCCTGGCCTGCGTGGACCGCGTCTACACGGATCTGGCCGTGTTCGACATCACCCCGGACGGGGTCCGTGTGCGGCAGACCTTCGGCATCGACGTACCCGAACTCGCCGACCGCCTGGGCCTGCCGCTGCAGACCGGCGCCTCTGAACAGCCCGCTTGAGACAGCGCCCGTGCCCGTCGTGCTGCTCGCGGCCGACCCGGCGGCCGCCGACACCAGCGTGCCGATCCGCGTCGGCAGCGTGAACGACACGCCGTCGACGGCGCCCATCAGCGCCTTTTACAACACGCCCGCACTCGCCTCCGTGCCCGTGGGCTTCCTCGCCGGCTCGCCCACCACCGTCCTGGCCGGCCGACGGGGGGACACGGCAGGAAGGGGCGCCCCGCCGGGGACGCCCCTTCCCTTCACCGCCCTTCGGAACCTACTCGATGTTGATCTTGAAGGTGCTGGTCGTGTTGCGGATGTCCTGGGCGTTGCCGCTCATGCGCAGGTTGCGGAAGGTTGCTTCGCCCACTGCGGGGCCCTGGCCGGGTTCCGGGAGTTCGTTGGCCCAGATGCCGAAGCCGGACTTGGCGTCGAAGGCGTCTCCGCTCTTCTTGGAGTTGGTGATGGAGATGTCGGTGAAGATGGTGTCCTTGACCGGGAACTGGGGTTGGCCGCCGACGTAGTTGGTCTGGAACATGACGCCTCCGTAGGTGGAGTCGTCGATGTCGACGTCGTTGACCCTGATGCCCTGGAAGACCTTCGAGGCGGAGAACGCCCAGATGGCGGGGAAGACCTGGGAGCCCCAGAAGTGGCCGCCCGTGCGGTCCAGGGAGACGTTCTCGATCGTCGTGGGATCGGTGCCGAAGCCGTTCATCGGGTAGCCGAAGTCCAGCGAGGAGATCGTGATGCCGGAGTAGACGAGGGTGTCGGCGACGCGGATGTTGCGGAAGGTGTTGGCGTAGCCGCCGTAGACGGCGATGCCGGCCGCCCGCCACGTCAGGGTGGACGTCAGGTTCTCGTAGAGGTTGTTCTTCTCGTCGGCGCCGCCGGCGTCGATGGCCGAGAAGAGGGCGAAGCTGTCGTCGCCCGTGGCTCGGGCGTCGTTGTTGACCACGTGGTTGTCCGTGGAGCCGTTCGTCATGTTGATGCCGTCGGCGAACGTGTCACGGATGCGTGAGTTCGAGATGGTCATGTTGTCGGTGTTGGCGCCCCAGTAGAGGCACACCATGTGCTCGGCCCAGATGTTGTCGATGGTGATGTTCGAGACGTTGGAGAAGTCGAAGACCTTGCCCGGTCCGTCGATCCGGGACGTGTAGTTGCCGAAGTAGGCGAAGCCGGCGAACGTCGAGCCGTTGGCCGTGGCCTCGGCGCGGAAGCCGATGTCGGTGTTCTCCTGCGAGGAGGGGGCGTGGAAGCGGGTGAACCAGGGCCCGGCTCCGACGACCTTCACTGCCTTGCCGTAGACCTGGAGCTTGCTGGAGGTGTCGTAGTCACCGGCGGGCAGGTAGACGCCGACGAGCTTGCCCGTGGTGTCCATGCGGACCTTGTCGAGGGCGTTCTGCACGTCCTGCTGCGTGAAGCCGGCCGGGACCGTGTAGGCGGCCGGGTCCGGGTTCGGGATCGCCGTGGCCTGTTCGGTGTTGATGAAGTCGATGGCGTAGTAGGAGGCGGTGTTGGCCGCGTCCTTCTGGAGGCGGATCTTCGAGCCGGCCGGGACGGTCCTGCCGAGCAGCAGGTTCGCCTCGTCGTAGATGTGGCGTGGGGCTCCGGATCCGGGTGAGTTGCCGGGGGCGGTCTCGTTGCCGTAGAGCCAGGCGTACTTGGAGGTGAGGTCGATCGCCTTGAGGAACTGGCCGTCCACGTAGACGTCGAGGGTGGCGTCGGTGCCGTCCGGGATCGCGAAGCGGGTGACCAGGGTGTTGGTCGCGGCGCGGGTCGTCCACTCGACGTACTCGCCGGTGGCGTCGAGGGTGACCGCCTTGCGGCCGCTCGCCTCGCCCGCGAAGTCGCCGATGGTGCGGTTGGGGCCGACGACCTTGGCGCCGCCGCCGACCGTGCCGTCCTCGGCCTCGTACATGTCGTACGGCATGTCGGCTCCGCGGCCGACGAACAGGTTCTGTGTGGTGGTGTTGTTGGTGCGCTTGACCGGCAGTTCGTTGGCGTCGTCGGCGATGACCGTCTTCACGGTGTACTTGCCGTTGACGGCCGTCCAGGAGCCGAGGCTGATCGGTGCGGTCGTCTGGCCGGAGCCGATGGTGCCGTTGTAGGAGCCGGTGAGCGTCTTGACGGTGGCGCCGTTCGCGTCCTGGACCGTCAGCGTGACGCCGTGGGCGCCGGAGGCGGAGTCGACCGTCCCCTGGTTCTTCAGGGCGACGGTGAAGGCGACGTTGTCACCTGCCGAGGCGCTGGAGGGCGTCCAGGCGACCGGTGCGGCGACCAGGTCGGAGCTGGAGACGGGCTTGACGACGAGGGCGTCGGAGCGGGTGAAGGTGTTGTTGCCCTCGTTCTGCTCGATGACCTTGTTGGACGGGTCGACCTCGGCTCCGAGCGGGTAACTGCCCGCGTCCCGGGTGCCGATGCTCGCGGTGACCGTCGCCGAGTCGCCGGCCGCGAGGGCGGGGACGTCGGCCGTGGCTGCCTTGGTGCCGCCGAGGGTGAAGTTCAGGTCGCTGGCCTTGGACGCCTTGCTGCCGCTGTTGGTGACGGTCGCGGAGAGGCTGATGGCGTCCGACTCGACGGGAGCCGCCGGTGTGTTGGTGATGCCGGTGACCTTGAGGTCGGGGTTGGCGGCCGGGGTGCCGATCACCTGGAGCTCGCCGACCTGTCCGCCCGGGGCGCCGGTGTTGGAGGCGAACTTGAGCTGGATGTCGGCGGCGGCACCGGAGACCGGGATGGTCACGGTGTTGCCGGTGGCCGGGTTGAACGTGTAGTCCTTCGCCGCGACGAGGCTCGTGAAGGACGTCGCGTCCTGGTCGCGGCCGAGTACCTGGATGTTCTGGGTGCGGGTGGACCAGGCCGGATCCGGGTTGAGTTTGACGACGACCTGGCTGAGGTCGGCGTTGGCACCCAGCTTGGTGGTGAGGGTGGCCGGGTAGGCGCCGCCCCCGCTCTCCCAGTAGGTGCCTATCTGGCCGTCGTTGGCGTTCGCCGCGACGTAGGTGAAGGTGTACGAGGAGGCCTCGATGGGCTTGCCCTGGGCGAGGTCGGAGCCGCCACCGGATCCGGGCCGGGTGACGCTGTTGCTCGCCACCGACACGTTCCCCGCGGCGTCCTTCGCCTTCACGTAGTAGGTGACCGTGGCCGTCGCCGACGGGGTGTCGGTGTACGTCGTCACGTCGCCAGCCACGGTCTTGACGAGCTGGTCGTTGGCGTAGACGTCGTACCCGGTGACCGCCACGTTGTCGCTCGACGCCTGCCAGGTGAGCTTCACGTCGCTGCCGGACTGCGTGTAGGCGAGGTTGGCGGGCGCCGTGGGGGCCTGTGTGTCGCCGCTCGCTCCCTTGCGGGTGACGCTGTTGCTGTTGGCGGAGACGTTGCCCGCGGCGTCCTTGGCCCGCACGAAGTACGTGATGTCGGTGCCGGCCGGCTGGGTGTCGGTGTAGGTCAGGACGTTCCCGGCGACGCTCGCCCGCAACTGGCCGTTGGCGTAGACGTCGTAGCCGGTCACGGCCGTGTCGTCGGTGGCCGCGTTCCAGGTCAGCTTGATCTGCCCGGTGGCCGGCTCGGTGTAGGCCAGGTTGGACGGCGCGGTGGGCGCCTGGGTGTCACCGGTCGCCGGTCCGTAGACCTCCAGCTCGGACGCCTGCCCGGCGGGCCAGCCGTCGTTGGCGGTGAACAGCGCCCGCACGTACCGGGTCGTGGTCGCGTCGAAGGAGATCGTAGCCGTCTGGTCGTTGGAGCTGTTGAAGGCGTACGCCTGGGAAGCCGTCAGGTCGGTGAAGTTCTGGTTGTCGGTGGACCCCTGGATCTTGAGTGTCTGGTTGCGGCTCGGCCAGCCGCTGGGCAGCCGCAGCGTCACCTGGTTCACCTGCACCGATGAACCGAGGTCGACCTTGAGCCACTGCGGGAAGGCGTTGTTGGTGCTCTCCCAGTAGGTGTTGCGGTTGCCGTCACCGGCGTTGGCCGCACCGTAGACGTCGGCGTGCCCGCTCTCGCTGAAGGGTTTGCCCAGCGCGAGGTTGGGGGTCGAGGCGGCGGTCGTGAGGACCTGCAGCTCGGCGAGCTGGGCGGTGCCGGCGACCGAGTTGGCGCTGAAGTCGGCCCGTACGTACCGGGCGAGGGTCGCGGGGACGGAGACCTTCACGATGTTGTCGTTGCCGGGGCTGAAGACGTACTGCGCCGACGACTTGAGCGTGGCGAAGCTCTTGCCGTCGGCACTGCCCTGGAGCGCCAGCGTCTGCTTGCGGGTCTGCCAGTGCTCGGGCAGCCGCAGTACGACCTCGCGGACGCGCCTGGTCCGCCCGAGGTCGGTCTGGACCCACTGGGCCGACTTCTTTCCGGCCTGCCAGTAGGTGTCGGTGTCGCCGTCGGTGACGTTGGCGGCCGCGTGTGCGGCGCGGGCGCTGCCTGCCGTGGTCTTGGCGTCCGCGGCGGCGTTGGGGCCGCCGGCCGCGTGTGCGCCGACGGCCGGCAGGCCCAGAGCCATGACGGCGGAGGCGAGCACAGCGGTCGCTGCGCGCCGTCTCCAGGATCTCGGCTTGTGTCGAGTCATGCGGGGTCACTTCCTGCGGAGGCTCGCGCGCCGGAGGGGCGGCGAGGGCGGCTCGTTCCTGACGGAGTGGTGCAGAAAGGTGCGTGCGGAGCAGTGGCGCGAGGCGTGCGGACGGCGGGGGCCGACCTGCCGGTGATGGGCGATCCCCGGAGGGACTCAAGGCGGACCATGCGCAGCTTCTTGCATTGTTTCATCGAAATATTGCAGAGTGATGTGAGCCCGTCTACTGCCAGGACTTGACAAATTTCAACAGAAACACCCACGCCTCGGCGGCTGGGACGGCGTGCACATCACCCCGAGGCAAAGAGGCACTCAAGGGGCGGGCAACAAGGGGCACTTCATGTGAGCGTGCACGGCTCGGACCCTCACGCAGGTCGCACGCCACGCTTGCGTCCCGAGCCGCAAGCGAACGCAAGCTACGCAAGTTCTTGCGTGATCCTGCGCTACGCTCGCGATCCTGTGGACATGCACGAGTCCAGGTCGGGGAGAACGACGAACGCCCCCCGACCTCAGTGGGTCGGGGGGCGTTCGGTCTACTGTCGGTTGCGCTCCGGTCAGCCGCGAGGCCGCTCGAAGGTCAGGAGCAGGCCCTCGACGGCTCCGGGGCCTATACGGCCCTTGACGTCGGCGGACGTGATGGCCTTGAGGGCCCAGCCGTCCTCGGCGTGCTTGTTGAGGACCTTCTCCAGCTTGTCGCTGTCCAGTGCGTCGCCGATGAGCGACTCCCGGAAGGTGGCGACCTTGTATTCGTAGGCGTAGGCACTGCTCATGACTGCGGGGTCCTCCTGCCGGCAGAGCCGGGTCGGGATGGGATTGGCCAGGGCCAGACAATCATTCCCGGCTGCCATGGCGCACCGCGGGCCTCCGTTTTTCTGGTTCAGGGGCGGTCGACGCGGAAGTGGTAGCAGCCGTATTCGACGGCGCGCACGTGTACTTGGGCGGTCTCGGGGTCGGCGAAGGCCTCGGCCAGCGCATGTGCGAGGGCCGCCTGGGCGTCGTCGGGAAGCTCCAGCATGCGGCCGCCTGTGATGTGCCCTCGGCTGTCGTAACGGCGCAGGACGCGCAGGGCGCCTGGGCGGGCCCATGGGTAGGAGAGGTTCCCGCCGGCCGGACCACCGCAGTCCTCGGCGTGGACGAAGACCGGCCCCTGCTCGTCGTAGGCCCCGGGGTCGGCGTCGGTCTGTGCCGCCCAACGGCGCAGCGGGGCGTAGGAGATCAGGGCGATCCGCTCTCCTGCGGTACTGGACTGCAGGCAGCAGCGCAGTGGCGCGTCGCCCTCGTCGTCCGGGTACGGGCGTGGCGGATTGCCGGCGTCGTCACGGACACGGAGTTCCTTCAGGACCGCGGAGGGGATGGCGAGGGGAGGGAAGGTGGTGGTCATGGCGTTCAGCGTGCCGCGGGGCGGCCCGGGTCGCTGGCGGGAATCGGACTCCGCTGTCCGGTCCGGATCGCCCGGTCCGGGTTGTCCGCCTTGCCGGCCGTCCCGCTTGCGCACATCCAGCGACCGCTCGGCCAGTTGACGGCTGCTTGGCCCTCCCTCCGTGGTGCGTGATCACTGGTGGGCCGTCGCGGTCAGGCGTCGCAGTGCGGCGTGGGCGGGCGGGCCCCAGGTGGGCTTGCCGCCGGGGCGGCCGTGGACACCGGCGTCCGCGATGTGGAGGCAGGAGAGGGCGCGCAGCACCGCCCAGCCGCGGGCACGGCGCAGGGTCGCGGCGTCCGGGCTCGGCCGGTAGGTCTCGTGGAAGAGGTCGGCGGCGCCGTCCGGGAGCAGGATCCAGGCGGCGGCGAGGTCGAAGGCCGGGTCACCGGCGAAGAGGTCGCCGAAGTCGATCACGCCGCAGAAGGTGCCGTTCCTGGTGAGGATGTTGGCCGGGTGCAGGTCACCGTGGAGCCAGAGACGTGGGCCCGCCCAGTCCGGCGCGGCGACCGCGTCCTCCCAGACCGCGCGGACGGCGTCCGGTTCGCGGATCAGCCCCAGTTCGGTGGCCGAGGCGAGCCCTTGGGCGAAGGATTCGGCGGTGGCCGCCAGCGGGCCACCGCGCTGTCGGCCTGCGGGCGCCTCGTCGGGGGCGGGGCGGTGAAGGGCGGCCAGGGTGCCGGCCGCCTCCGCGGGGCGCGTCGCGGGGGCACGGTCGGCGGGCTCGCCCGGGACCCAGGTGGTGACGAGCCAGGGCCGCGCGAACCGCTCGGAGGGCTCGCCAAGGCGCTGCGGGACGGGGACCTGCAGGGGAAGGTCCGGGGCGAGGAGCGGCAGCCAGACGTGTTCCTTGCGCAGCAGGGCGTCCGCGGACTGTGTCGCCCAGGGCAGTCGGACGGCGAGGTCGTCGCCGAGCCGCCACACTTGGTTGTCCCAGCCGAGCGCGCCGAGCTTCAGGGGGCGATCCGCCAGGTCGGGGTGCTGCTCGCGCAGCAGATGCCGGATCAGGTCCTCGGTGATGTCGGTCTCTTCGGCTGTCATGAAGCTGGAACTCCCTCTCTTCGAGATTGAGTTGCAGCGTCGCACGACGCGACTGCGGCAGGGGGCGGGTTGCGGTGTGGGGCTGGGCAGTCCTCGGTGTACATGCTCTGCTTCTCGGGCGCATGCCGGGCCGTCGGCTCCAGCGGCGCGTACGGCAGCCGAGACTCCGGGGAGCTGGAGCCCTGCCGATGCCGGTCAGTTGGAACGTCGACTCGCCCTCGCACCTCGTCGTGGGCGTCGGTCTCGTCGAACTGGGGCATGTCGCGTCGGGTGCCCGAAGTGGACGTACGACACCCGGCGTGCCGCGGCGGGGCGCTGTTCCGGTTGGCCGGCCCGGCGGATGTACGGCTGGAGCAGCTCCCGTACCTTCTCGTCGAGTTCCTTGAGCTCGGTGTGCCGGTTCTCCAGGCAGCGGGTCGCCTCGGTGAATTACCGATCGGCGACCGCGGTGGCGGCTTCCCGCACCTCGGGGTTCGCAGTGCGGCCGGGCCAGGAGGTGAAGGCTTCCGCCGCCTGCCAGGGCTTCTCCCGGCCCTGCCCCTGCCCCGTCAGCCCGGCGGCCCTGGTGGCCGTGACCGCGCCTTCCCTGCGCAGCAGCCCGATGCGTGTCCGGCGAAAGGGGTGGGCGTACGCCCGCAGCGCGCACGGGTCGGCGAGCTGAGCCCGGTCCATAATGTAAAGATATCTTCCTAAAGAGATCTTTATACGGATTGCCAGCATTACTAACTGCCTGTGTTCTTTTAATCACTTTTGCCCCTTCGATGGGCAGGGTATTTGTGTTACTCATGAGATGTGCGGTCGAGGGTTCTCGGGGCTCGGCCGCAGGGACCCGGGAAGATCTGCCGGTACGCGCCGGAGTCAGCGAGCTGTGTGAGCTGCATGGACCCCACACCCTCCTCTGCTTCGCCGTTCGACATGGTCAGCGGCGCCCTGGGGGACTACATCCCGAAGGGCGGAGCAACGGCGGCGGGCGAACGGCCTCTCCATAGGCCTTCAGGAGCCGGCGGGGAGGCCGAAGGCGGGGAACAGATTCTCGGGGTGGTCAGTCTCGGCCGGGATCTGCGGATCAACGGTTCCAATCTGGATGCCGCCCCGTTCGCGGGGGTGAGTGCCGCACCGGGTACCGCCTTCGCCGAGCTGCTGCCGCCCGGGGACGTACCGACGGTCACGCAGCGGCTGCAGCGGGTCCTCGAGACGCGTGAGGCGCACGTCGCCCGGGTCCAGCGGCTTCGGCGGGACGACGGGACGGAGCTGGTGGTCTCGATGAGCATCCTGCCGGCCGCACCACCGCAGGAGGGCCTGACGGTCTCCCTGATCGCCATGGCCAAGCGGCTGCACCTGTACGCCTCCGCCGCCGCGATCGGGACGTCCCTGGACATCGGGGAGACCGCGCAGTCCCTGGCCCAGTCCTTGCTGGCCTGGGGGGACGTGGCCGCCGTCAACCTGGACTACGCCGTGTGGACGGGCGAGGCGGTCACCGAGCAGGCACAGGAGCGCATCCGGTTGCGGCGGGCGGCCCTGGTGCCGGACCGGGCCTGGCCCGAGGGGTACCTGACTCCCGGGGACAACCTGCCCCGTGAAGCGAGCCGTCTGCTGGCCGGTGCGGTCATGCGTGACGACGTTCCGCAGGCCGTCGTCATTCCCGACCGTGAGGCGATCGAGCGGGCACTCGACGATCCGCAACTGGTGCGCGCCCTGGTGCCCGGCAACCGGCCGGTGAGTGTCGCCTGCATACCGCTGGTCGTCGAAGGACCTGAAGGCACGTCAGGGCCCATCGTGCTGGGCGTGACGGAGGTGTGGCGGCGGCCGGAGTGCCTCTTCCGCGACGGTGAGCTGCTCGACCTGCAGGAACTCGTGGCCAAGACCGCCCGGCACGTGGACCTGGCCCGCCAGCATCAGCGTGAGCACGCCCAGGTGCTGGCATTGCAGCGCCGGCTGCTGCCGCGGGCCGGCAGCGACACCATCGAGGTCGCCAGCGTCTACGAGCCCACCACCCCGGACAGTGCCGGTGTCGGCGGTGACTGGGTGAACAGCTTTCCGCTGCCCGGCGACCGTACCGCGTTGGTGGTCGGTGACGTCGTGGGGCACGGTCTGGGGGCCGCGGCGGCCATGGGCCAGCTGAGCATGGAGGCTCGGGCGCTGCTGTCGGCGGGGCTGGGCCCCGGGGAGGTGCTGGAGCGGCTGGACGAGACGGTCACGCTCCTGGACGACACCGACGCGGGGCTGGCGGCCGGGTACAGCGCGCTGGGCTCGACCTGCTGCATCGCGGTCTACGATCCGGTCGACCACCGGGTGCTGATCTCCAACGCCGGCCACCTGCCCCCTGTCCTCGTCCATCCCGACGGCTCCGCCGAGACCGTCGCGGGGCAGCCGCACCCGGCGCTGGGCGCCGAGTTCGTCGTGCGGGAGCCGTTCGAGGTGCACGAGTTCACCGTGCCGCCCGGCTCGCTGCTCGTCCTCTACACCGACGGCCTGGTGGAGGATCCGGCGGCGTCGATCGACGAGGGCATCGGCCGGCTGACGGACGTGGTACGCGAGGTGCACCCCTGGGACGATCTGCAGCAGGCGGCGCGGCGCGTGGTCGCCAGGCTGGCGCCGAAGGAGCCCCTGCGCGACGATGTCACGCTGCTGCTCGCCAGGATGGCCGGCCGCCGCAGCCGCGACACCGCCACCTGGCACCTGCCCGCCCGCGCCGACACCCCGGCTCGCGCCCGGTCCCTGACCGCTCCCCTCCTGCGCCGCTGGCACATCGGCGAGAAGGCCCGGGACAGCACGCTGCTGGTGCTCAGCGAACTGGTCACCAACGCCGTGCGGTTCGGCACCGGACCCGTCACGGTGCGGCTGGTGCGGGCCGGGGGCCGCCTCACCTGCGAGGTCGGCGACACCGGCAACGGCCGGCCGCGCCTGCACCGCGGTGGCCTGCTCGACGACACCGGGCGGGGTCTGCACGTCGTGCACAAGCTGACCACGCGCTGGGGCGTGCGCTGGACCGACACCGGCAAAGCCGTCTGGGCGGAACTGGAGGCCTAGCACCCCGGACGCGACGAGAGGGGCGGGCTTCGGCTACAGCCACTCCCCCTCAGCGGCCGTGGCCGTCAGTCCGGGCGCGGCCGCGTACAGCACCGTTCGGCTGCCCGACTTCTGGCCGGCGTCGTGCGCGCGGCGCAGGATGTCGAGTACGGCGGCACCGCCGCGGTTGCCCGTGGTGTAGCTGTCCCGGCTGTAGGCCAGCAGCCCCTCGGGCCACTCGTCGGGCATGGTCTGTTCCATGTACTCCAGCACCCGCGTGCCACCGGGATGCGCGAGCAGCAGATCGGGATGCCAGGAGTGGCCGTCGGCCTGGTGGCGCCTCTGCAACCACTTCCACATCTCGGCCACCGTCTCCTGTACGGCGCGCGGCCCCCGGCGGTCCATCACGAAGTGCGTGCCGTCGTCCCGGGTCTCCAGCCGGTGCAGGTCCGTGGTGCCGGGCAGGGTGTGGTGCCAGACCGCGTCCAGGCGCAGGATCGATTCTGTCCTGGGGCGGCCCGTGACCACCACGGCGACGGCGGTGTCCGCGAACAGCAGCCGGACGATCAGCGATTCCAGGGTGTCGTCGGCGGGCTGGTAGGTGGTGCTCAGCGCCTCCGATATCACGACCAGCACGACCCGGTCGGGGTCCGCGGCGACCAGGTCGGCCGCCAGTGCCAGCGACCGGGTGCCGGCGATGCAGGCCCACTGGGTGGCCGGCAGCAGCAGTACGTCGCCGCGCAGCTCAAGGCGGTTGAGCAGCGACAGGTCCAGCCCCGGCAGGGCCGGGGTGGTGGAGTGACTGGTGATCAGAGCGTCGACGTCGGCGGTGTCCAGTCCGGCGGTTCGAAGGGCTTCGCGGGCCGCGCGCTCCCCGTACGTCTGGACGGCCGCCCAGGCCGGCGCGGTGCGCTCCTGGATGGTCTGCGGCGCCGGTATCGCCTCGAGTGCGGCGATCGCGCGGTTCACCTCGTCGTCGGTGAATCCGGTGCGGGCCAGCGCCGTACGGGCCGGACCGGCGCCCGGAGTTCGCAGACCCGTCCCGCTGCCGGGGGCCGCGGCCGCGTCCAGCGGCAGCATCCACCCGCGGGATTCGATCCCCGTGCTCGCGGCGATGCCGTCGATCCGGGACAGCCACGGCGCCTGCGGATGCCGGCCGCGCACCTCCGCGAGGATCTCGCCGGTCTTCACGACATGTTGGCCTTGCATGACGACTGGAGGACACAGATAGGCGCCCATAACACGCATCTTTCGCAGAAAGCTCATAAATGATGTGAAGTGTCCGAAACCTGCCTGATTTTGCCGAGCGGGGTCAAGACGCTGTCATTGCAATGTACTTCGCATTCGTCAACTCCCGGACTGCCTCATGCGCCGAGGAAGCCCTGAAGATTCCATTCCGCGTTGGCGCGGCAGGGGCACGCGACCGCCCGGCCCAGATCGTTGCGGAGCAAACTCCTTGCCCCTTCGGGAAGTTGGGCGACGCGCGGAGCGAGCCGCCGGCCGAGACTCACGCCACCCATGAAGTGCGTCACAGCCGCGCCCCTCACGGGTGGGCCAACCGGCGGGCGGACCGGGGCTCATGGGGTGTGCGACGGCGCACTTCTCGAAGCGATCGCGCCACCTCGCGCTCCGCCCATGCTTCATCCCCTCCCGCCGGAGATCCCAACGTCAGCCCCACACACCGCGGACCGCCCCCGGCGACTCCGGCCGCACCTCTGGCGGACCGCGCTCGCGCCGGAGACCATGGCGACCTGATCACCCGACCGCTCCCCCGCGAGACGGCGTCCTCAACGACCGGCGCACACGGCTTCCCACAACCTCCCGGCCGCACGATGTGCGGTCGCCCGAACCCCTCTCCCCGCTCGTAGCCCGCCACGGCCAGGCCCGGTCCCCACCGAGGAGTTGCCGAAATGTCCCATGATGTTCCCGATTTACCCTCGGAGCGGCCCCCGTACGTCCGCCCGTCCCCGACCTGGTCGACCGGCCAGGAGCCGTACGGCGCCCGCCCGGCGGGCCCTCGCTCCGGCGCCCACCGCACCCTCCGCCTGCTGCGACGGGCGTACCGCTGGCACCGGCGTGTGGCGACCGTCACCGCGCTCGGCTACTTCGCCGCCTTCCTCACCCTGACCGTCAAGGCGCCTTCCCTGATGGCCCGCCCCGGCCCGGGCGGCCTGCCCACCGGGCTGCTTCTGGCCCTCGCCCAGATTCCCGTCACCTGGCTGGCGGTCCTCGTCCACGAAGCCGCCGCGCACCGTTTCGTGGATCCCCTGGCGCGCCGCGCCCGCCGTCAGACGCACGTGTCCGTCGCGGACCGGGAGCAGACGCCGTGACCGGGTTCGGCGGCTCCGCCCAGTCCTGGTCCCTCGTCGCGTTCTGCTCGGTCGTCGCCCTCACCCTGCTGCTGTGCGTGCTCACCGGCCCGGAGGCGGACGACCTCGCCGAGTTCTACACCGGTTACCGGTCCCTCTCCCCGTTGCGCAACGGGCTGGCCGTCGCCGGTGACTACATCTCCGCCGCCACCGTCCTCACCATCGGGGGGATCATCGCCCTGTGCGGCTTCGACGGCATCGTCCTGGCTCTCAGCGCCCTGCTGTCCCTGCTGTTGCTGATGTTCCTGCTGGCCGAGCCCCTCCACAACACCGGCCGCTACACCATGGGCGACGCGCTGGCCCGCCGCCATCCGGCCCGGTCGGTACGCGTCACGGCCTGCCTGGTCACCCTCGCCGCCCTCGTCCCGATGATGGTCGTCCAGCTCGCCGGGGTCGGTGAACTCCTGGCCTACGTCCTCGGGTTCACCGACCCCGGCATGAAGAACGGGTGCATCGCCGGGGCCGGCGTCCTCATGATCAGTTATGCGGCGCTGGGCGGGATGCCCGGCACCGCGCTGGTCCAGATCATCAAGACCGTGGCGCTGCTCGGCTCCGGGCTGGTCGTGAGCGTGCTGATCCTGCGCGCGTTCGACTGGCAGCCCCAGGCACTGTTCCACGCGGCTGCCCGGCGGAGCGGGGCGGGGAACGCCTATCTGACCTGGGGACTGCAGTACTCCAGCAGCCCGCATCCGGCCCTGGACATGGCCAGCACCCAGTGCGCCATCGTGCTGGGCGGCGCCTGCCTGCCGCACGTCACCATGCGGATGTACACGGCGGGCACGCCGCGCCAGGTCCGCCGTGCGATGTCCTGGGCGGTCTCCTCGGTGACCCTGTTCATCCTGATGCTCACGCTGGTCTGCACCGGCGCGACCGCGCTGGTCGGGTACGACCGCATCGCAGCCGCCGACGCGCACGGCACGACGGCCTACCTGCTCGGCGCCCGCGCCGCGTTCGGAACCGGTCTGTCCAGGCCGGAGAGCCTGCTCTTCGCCACCGTCACCACCGCCGTCTTCCTCACCCTCCTCGCCTCCGTCGCGAGCATGACGCTGGCCTGCGCCAACACCCTCGCCCACGACCTGACCGCGTCCCGTGCCGCTCCCTGGGCCCCGGCCCGGGAACTCGCCCTCGCCCGGTGCAGTGCCCTGGCCGTCGGCGTCCCCACCGTGCTCCTGGCCGTCCTCGCCCAACGGCACAGCCTTCAGCCCCTGGCGACGGTCTCCTTCACCCTCGGCGCCTCCGCCATCGCCCCCGCGCTCCTCTACACCCTCTTCTGGCGCCGTTACACACGCACCGCGCTCCTGGCCACCCTCGTCGTGGGCTCCCTGAGCGTGCTCGCCCTGGCCCCCGGCACCACCCTGGTCTCCGGGACGCCACTGTCCGCCTTCCCGGACGCCGACTTCGCCTGGTTCCCCTACAACACGCCCGCGCTCGTCTCCGTGCCCGCGGGCTTTCTCGCCGGCTGGCTCACCACCGTCCTGGCCGGCCGGCGGGCCACCGACCGCGAACGCAGTCGCTACGCGTCCCACGAGCGCCATCTGCTCACCGGGCCGCCGCCGCGGCACTCGCCCCAGTAGGGCTCCGCCAGGCGCGCACGTACGTACGAGAGAGGTCGCCCCCGACCTGGGGCGGGCGGCCGGAAAAGCCCTGGCTCCGGGTCGGGGGCGCGGTCGGGACGAGGTCGGGGACGGCGTGGACGGCCGGGGGCCTACCTGGCCGGAGGCGGGTCCTGCAGGCCGGTGGTCATGGACGTGGCAGCCGCGTTGAGACCCGCCACCGCGGCCTTGGGCAGCGCCCCGGCGACCTTGGTGGCGAGGTCACGGGACGGGCCGGGGGCAGATCCGGATGCGTGGGCGGGGGCGGCGAGGGCCAGGCCCGTCAGAGCGAGCGCGGTGGCAGTGATGATCCTCTTCATGCCCTGAGGAACGACCGTCTCCGGCCAGGGACACGACCGCCGGCGGCTCATCACCTCGGAGATACGCCCCTGGCCCCCGAGTGGCGGCTGCGGCCCGGTGGGACCAGGCTGGATGCCGCAGAGCCGGGCCGGGCTGCCGTCGGCACGAGACCCGGGCGGCGCGCGCACGGTGTCTGCCTCGCACCCGCGGGGTCACCCGCTGTGTCGCAGCCGGAGGGCTCCGGACACGGTGGACGCGAGGCCCAGGGTGCTTCTCGTCCTGCCCGACGATCCCGAACTGGGTGATGACCGCGACGCAGCGCACGGCTTCGTCGTCGAGTTCGAGCGCCGAGGTCGGGCCGTGCGGTGCCGTGGAGCGGACCAGGTGGCAGGCGCGGACCAGGGGCAGGTCGATCTCCACGGAGCTCTCCGCGACGGCCGCGAACACCCGCCCGCCGACGGTCCGGTCGGTGACGTGCACCCGGCCGCCGCAGGCCTGCAGGGCCGCCGGGCGAACACCGCGACGTGATTCAAGTGCGGTCCTGTGAGCGGGGGTTCCGGCAGCGGAACGGCCGGGCTGCGTCGGTGGAGCGCTCGCCGCGGGCGGGCCCACCGTCGCGGGGCGTTCACAGGGCCGTGCAGAGCAGCAGCAGGAAGGCGAGGGTGCCGGGTACGACGGTCAGCGCGGCGCGCATCATCACGGCGGCGGCCTGTGCTCCGGTCGTGCGGTGGACGGCCGGGGCCATGACGGCCAGCAGGACGGGGAACGCGGCCAGGACGCCGGCGGCGAAGGGGCCCAGGGCGCGGGCGGCGGTCAGGGCGAGCGGGACCGTGGCGGCCGACACCGCCATCCTCGTCCCGACCTCACGGCCCCGGCGTACGCGGGTGGAGGGCCGGCCGGCGGGTGGTGGGGCCGGCCAGGTCCCAAGTCCTGCGCAGGTCACGGCAAGGGCAGCGGCTGCGGTCAGCCAGACGTTGGGGCACGTGGCCGCCGCCACGGCCGCCGCGGCCGTACCGGCGAGGGCGACGAGGAGGGCCCGGGCGGGCCGCAGGGCGGGGGCGAGGCGCCCGTAGGCCAGACAGAAGCAGGCGACGGCGAGTTGGGCCGCGACGAGGCCGCGCGCGGCTCGGGCGGCGGTCTCGATCCCGGTGTTCAGCCACAGCAGCATGACGAACGGCACCGAGGTCATCGGCAGACCCAGCAGCAGCCCGCCCGGGCGTGGGCCCGAACGGCGTGCGACGGCGGAGACGAGCAGGACGAGACAAGGGGCGAGAGCGGTCCGAAGAAGGATCTCCATGTCTTGGAGCCTGGCACCGAATGCGCCGACATTGGTTCGGACTTCTCGGCACTCGACGGCCTGTCGCTGTGGAAAAATCGGCGACATCGAGAGAACACCGATTTTCACTGGGGCGGGGCCGTGGACCGTATCGACCGGCAGATCCTGACCATCCTGCTCACGGACGGCCGGGCGACCTATCAGGACCTGGGCCGCCGGGTGCGACTGTCGCCCAACACGGTCGCCGATCGCGTGCGCCGGCTGCGGGCGGACGGGATCGTCCGCGGCTACCGGGCCGAGGTGGACCTCGCGGCGCTGGGACGCGGCATGGAACTGCTCAGTGACATCCGCCTGCGCGAGGGCACCGACCGCACGGCCTTCGAGACCCAGCTGCACGACGTCCCGCAGGTCGTGGCCGCGATGCGGCTGACGGGGGACTACGACTACCAGCTGCGCGTCGCCTGCGCCGACGCCCGCGAGTTCGAGACGGTCGTCGACCGCCTCAAGGCCGACCTGGGGGTCCGGGAGGCACGCAGCCGCCTGCTGCTCCACGAAGTCCCACTCGGCCCGGACCGCCTCCTGAGCCCCTGACACCCGCGACCGACGCGCGGGACTTCAGCGGTCCAGGGCCGGGAGGTCCGCGAGGCCGGTGTCGCGCATGATGCAGCCGACCGTCCCGGGCAGCGTGCTGTCGGCGCCGATGACGGTCTCGAAGCCGCCGGGCAGCAGATCGCGTTCCCGGTACCAGCTGCGCATCTCCGCCTCGCCGTACTCGTCCGCCTGCGGCTTGGACGCGTGCCGGGCGAGGGTCTCCTCGAACGGCACGTCCAGGTAGTAGGCGTGCGTCGGGCCGCGGTGGTCGGCGCGCAGCCGGGTGAGCATGGCGCCGTAGTGGTCGGCGTACAGGATGCCCTCCACGACGACGTGGTACCCGGCGTCGAGGGCGTAGCGGGCGGTCAGGTCGATCAGCCCGATGTTGGCGGCCCCCGGCCGGTCCCGCTCGCGCAGGACGACCCGGCGCAGGTTGTCCTGGCCGACCAGGGCCAGCCCCCGGCCGAACCGCTCCCGCAGACCGGCCGCGACCGACGACTTGCCCGACGCGCTGTTGCCGCGCAACACGACCAGCCGGGTCTCCTCGGTGCCCACCATCACGGCGAGCACGCTACCTGCCGCGAGCGGTTCGTCTGAAATCCCACCGGCCTCGACAGCAGTCCACGTCCGGAGCCCGGTCCGAATCAGAGAAGGGAACAAATACTGACGCGGCCGCCGATCCACGCGCGGATCGCGTCGGCCGGCGGCCGTGGGGTGTGGTCGGACACCCCCAGCGCGTCCGCGACGGTGGCCGCCAGGAGGTGCGCGTTGCTCGGCATCGAGCGCTGCCGTGCGTGCGCGAGGATCACCCACCCGAGTGTGAATCGGTGACCGCGGTCGGCCGGGACCCGGCCGTGGCCGCGGTGCCGGGAAGGAGTCGGTCACTCGCCGCCGGGAGTCCGCGGATCCTCCATGCGGGAGAGCCAGGCGGTGAGCACTGCTTCGAGGGACTCGGCCTCGGCGGGCGTCAGCAGGTCCACCAGGCGGCGTTCGTTGCGCATGTGGTCGGTGAAGGCCCGGTCGATGAGCTCGCGCCCCGGTGCGGTGAGGGCGACGATGCGGCCGCGCTGGTCGTCGTCGGAACGGCGGCGGGTGACGAGCCCGGCCCGTTCCAGGCGGTCGATCCGCTTCGTCATCGCGCCGGTGGTGACCATGGTGTGCGCGGCGAGCTCGCCGGGCGCCCGCTCGTAGGGCTCCCCCGCACGGCGCAGGGCGCACAGGACGTCGAACTCCCCCTCGCTGAGGCCGTAGCGGCCGTAGACGAGGCAGAGTTCCTCGGTGAGCCGGCCGGCCAGGCGGTGCAGTCGGCCGATCACCCCCTGCGGCGTGATGTCGACGTCGGGCCGCTCGCGGCGCCAGTCGGCCTGGATGCGGGCCACGCGGTCGGTCGGTTCACCGTGCTTCATGCACCCATGATAGCCAATATAGCTTCCCAGGAAGCTATATTGGCTTCCATGGAAGCTAATGCACGCTGGGCGGCGCTCACCGCGGTGGCGCCGGTGGCCTGGGGGGCCAACTACTACGTGACCCACGAGTTCCTGCCGGCCGACCGGCCGCTCTACGGGGCCGCCCTGCGGGCGCTGCCGGCCGGCCTCGTCCTGCTGGCCCTGCGCAGGCAGCGGCCGCGCGGCTCGTGGTGGTGGCGGTCCGCGGTGCTGGGGCTGCTCAACATGAGCGTGTTCTTCGTCCTCGTCTACGCGGCCTCCCAGCTGCTTCCGACGAGCGTCGCCTCGACCGTCATGGCCGTGTCCCCGCTCACGATGATGCTCATGGCCTGGCCCCTGGTCTCCGAGCGGCCCCGGGCCGCCCAACTGGCCTGTGCCGTGGTCGGGCTCGGCGGCGTCTGCCTCATGCTGCTCACGGGGGTGAAGGGCACGAGCGTGCCGGGAGTCCTGGCCTCGGCCGCCGCCATGCTGGTGTCGGCGTTCGGGCACGTCCTGACGAAGCGGTGGAGCGCCGGCACCGACGTGCTCGCCTCGACCGCCTGGCAGCTCACGGCCGGAGGTCTCTTCCTGCTCCCGGTCGCCGCGGTGGTCGAGGGCGCTCCGCCCGCGCTCTCCGCACCGGCCCTCCTCGCGTTCGGCTACGTCTCCCTGGTCGCCACCGCGCTGGCCTTCGTCGCCTGGTTCACCGGTCTGCGGCACCTGTCCGCGGGAACGGTCGGGTTGATAGGACTGCTCAACCCCGTCACGGGCGTCCTGCTCGGCACGGCGGTCGCCGGAGAGGTGCTGACCGTTCAACAACTGTGCGGACTGGTCCTGGTCCTGGCCGGAGTCGTGCTGGGCCGGCCCAGGCGGGCGGGCGCCCCCTCCGCGGTGGAGAGCCGGCGCCCGTCCCGCCGCGGGTCACAGCGCAGCGGTCGTCTGCTGTCCTGACGCGCTGCCCGTGAGCCACTGGTCCCAGCCCAGGTTGAAGTCGGCGTAGCCGTTGTCGGCCGGGGCCTTGCCTCGGGGCGAGCCGGTGATGGTGACGGGGTCGCCCTGCTTGACCTGGCCGTAGAACCACTTGGCGTCCGACAGGGACAGGTGGACGCAGCCGTGCGAGCCGCGCGCGCTGCCGCTGCCCGGATACGGGTCGCCGGTCGAGTAGTGCACGTAGGTACCGGACTGGGTCAGGTGGACGTCCCAGGGCAGCGTCAGGTCGTAGAAGTTGGGGCTGCCCTTGTCGCAGCTGATGCCGACGCTGCAGGAGGTCATGTGGACCTTCTCCTGCTTGTCGATGACGGCCATCGTGCCGTCCCACGTCGGGTACTGGGCGCTGCCCGCGTTGATCGACAGGGTGCGCACCGCCTGGCCGTTGCGGGTCACCTTCATGGTGTGGCCGGTCACCGAGACGTCCGCCCGCACGTCGTCGCCGATCGTGAAGGTGTGCGTGTAACCGTGCACGCCGTAGCGTCCGTTGCCGTTGCTGACGCCCGTCATGTCGGCGTCGATCTTCACCTTGGTACCGGAGGGCCAGTACGTCTTCGGCCGCCAGTCGGCGCGCCGGTCGCCCATCCAGTGCCAGGCGCCGACCACCGGCTGCGAGGTGCTGACCTTCATGTGCTTCTCGACCGTGGCCCGGGCCTTGGCCGCCACCGGGTTCGTGAAGATCACCGAGATCGGCATGGCCACGCCGACCGTGGTGCCCGTCTGCGGAGTGATCGTGTCCAGCAGCATCGGAGGACCCGCGGGCTTCGTCGGTGACGGCGAGGCGCTCGCGCTCGGCTTCCCCGACGTCTTCGCGTCGTTCCCGCTCGCCTTGTCGCTGCCGCCCCCGCCGCAGGCGGTCACGCCCACCAGCATTGCGACCGTACCGACTGCGATGCCTATGCCGCCCTTGCGCCGTCCCACGCCCTGCCCCACTCATCTCGCTCCGCGGCCTCGACAGGCCCCACTGTCCGTCAGACACCCGCAGCAGGGCATGCAGTTCCGCACGGGACGTAAAACTTGGATCAAGACGCGGTACGCGGCACCGGACGGGAACCCGCGAGGAGCGCCACGCGGGCCGGTCGCTCTCGCTGCCCGTCTCGCGTCGCGCGAGTCCCGTGCTCACGATCCCCTCCTGCGGGCGGCCGACGCCGCGCACGGTCTCAGCTCGTCCGACGCCACGCTCGCGATGGCCGCCGCGGTTCCGGTTGCCACCCGGCACCCGGCCGACGAGTCCGACTGCCCGGACTGCGGTCCCGAAGAGCCGATGCCGGATCTATCCCGGGCCGGTCCCGTTCGGCAGCGCCCAGCCGCACCGCGCCCACGACGCCGCGGTCTTCCGCACCGCGACACGGCCGTTGTCGGGTAGATCTTCGGCCTGCTCGCGCGGTGTGCACCGGTCAGCCGGCCGCGGCCGGGGTCATGTCGGGTGCCGGCGCGAGCTGGCGGTGGAGGCGGGCCGCGGATGATGTCCTCGGCGTCCGCCACGATGGTGCGGACCACCGTCTCGCAGCTCTCCACGCTGTCGATGAGGCCTTGTGCCTGACCGGCCCACCACATTCCGCCCTCGACATCACCCTCGCGCAGCACCCGCTGCCTGCCGCGTTTCCCGGAGGCGAGCTCGGCGACGTCGGAGAAGACGGCCCCGGGGCGCGCGCCCAGGCGGGCGATGTCCTGCGAGACCGAGTTCCGCGCCACCCGGGCGGTGTTGCCGAACTCCCGGAACACGATCTGGGTCCCGCGCTCGTCGTTCGCGACGATCCGCGCCTTCACGTTCGGGTGGATCGGCGCCTCGTCGGTCGCCTCGAACCGGGTTCCCATGTTGATCGCGCACGCCCCGAGCGCGAGGGCCGCGACGAGGCCGGCGCCGGTGGCGAAGCCGCCCGACGCGATGACCGGGATGCGCAGCCTGCGGGCGGCGGCCGGGATCAGGACGAGGCCGGGGACGTCGTCCTGGCCGGGATGCCCGGCACACTCGAATCCGTCGATGCTGACGGCGTCGACGCCGAGCGCCTCGGCCTTCAGGGCGTGCCGGACGGCGACGGCCTTGTGCACGACCCTCACCCCGGCCTGCCTGAACGCCGGCAGGTGCGGTGCGGGGTTGCTGCCGGCCGTCTCCACGACCTTCACGCCCGAGTCGATGATGACGGCCCGGTAGTCGTCGTACGGCACCGGTTCGATGGTGGGCAGGATGGTGAGGTTGACGCCGAACGGCCTGTCGGTCAGTTCACGGCAGCGCGCGATCTCCCGGGCGAGCGCCTCCGGGGTGGGCTGGGTCAGCGCGCTGAGGAACCCCAGCGCGCCGGCGTTCGCGACGGCCGAGATCAGCTCCGCGGTGCCCACCGCGAGCATTCCGCCGCACACGATGGGATGTTCGACCCCGAACATCTCCGTGAACTCGTTGTGGAAACTCATGTCACTCCTGTTGCCAGAGCAGGATCAGAGGGGCCGCGCGGTCAGAGGCGGCGCGAGATGATCAGCCGCATGATGTCCGAGGTGCCCTCCTCGATCTCCACGAGCTTGGCGTCGCGCATCCACTGCTCGACCGGGAACTCGCGCGAGTAGCCCCATCCGGCGAGGGTCTGGACGGCGCCCCAGGTCACGGCCATCGCGGTCTCCGAGGCCTGCAGCTTGGCCATGGCGGCGAGCTTGGTGGCGTCTTCTCCGGCGTCCATCCGGCGTGCCGCGTGCAGGGTGAGCAGCCAGGCGGACTCGGTGCGGGTCGCCATGTCGGCCAGCCGGGACGCGACGGCCTGGGGGTGGAGGATGGGCTTGCCGAACTGGTTGCGCTCGCGGGCGTACTGGAGCGCGTACTCGTAGGCCGCGCGCGCCGCTCCGGTCGCCGCGGCGGCCAGCACGATGCGCGAGATGTCGAACGTCCTCATCAGGCCGCGGAAGCCCTGCCCCTCGTCGCCGAGACGGTCGGATTCGGGCACGAAGACCGAGTCGAGGAAGATCTCGCGGCAGACGATTGCGCGCTGGCCCATCTTGCGCATGGGCTCGCCGAACGTCATCCCCTCGGCACCCTTGCGCAGCAGGAAGGCGGTGACCCCCGAGGACCCCCGGGTGGGGTCGGTCTTGGCGAAGACCACGTACTGGTCGGCCAGGCCGGCGTTGGAGATCCACGCCTTCTGCCCGCTGATCGAGTAGCCGCCGTCGACCCGGACGGCGGTGGTGGTGATGGACGCGGCGTCGGAACCCGCGCCCGGTTCGGTCGTCGCCAGCGCGGTGTAGAGCGGGTTCGGGCCGGCGAGCGGACGCAGCCACTCCGACTTCTGCCGGTCGGTGCCCAGTGCGAGCAGCGGGTCGGCGAAGAACCCGTTGGAGCAGACGAAGTTGCCGATGCCCGGGTCGCCCCAGCACATCTGCTCCTGGACCAGGCACTGGGTCACGACATCGGTGAATCCGCCCCCGCCGTACTCCTCGGGCAGCATGAAGTCGGTGATGCCGACCTTGGCGGCGGCCCGGAAGATGTCCAGCGGCGACTCGACGTCACGCTCGTCGACCTCGCGTCCACGGGGCCGGATCTCGTTCGCGGCGAACTCCCGGCACAGCTCGACGATCGCTCGCTGCTCATCGGTCAGCGGCCAGGGTTCAGTGGACATGCTCACGCGTCTTCTCCTGCTTCTCGGTGGTTTCCCGGTGGCCGTTCACCCCGGAGACTTCCGGTGCGGCTTCCGGTGCGGCTTCTGCCACGACTTCTGGTGCGGAACGGGAGACGACGAGTGCGTCCACGGCCAGGGCGCCCTCGGGCCCGACCCGGATCGGGTTCACCTCGATGTCCGCCACGCCGGTAGTGGCCGCGATCGCCTCGGACACGGCGACGATCGCGTCGATCAGCGCCTCGACGTCGGCCGCCGGCTGTGCCCGCCAGCCGTCGAGCAGCCGGCGCGAGCGCAGGCGGTCGAGCATCGCGGCCGCCGTGTGCCGGTCGACCGGTGCCAGCTCGACGGACACGTCCCGCCAGAGTTCGGCGTGGACCCCGCCATGGCCCACGGCCACGGTCGGACCGAAGTCACGGTCCCGGCGGGCGCCGATCAGCATCTCGACGACGCCCGGCCGGGTGTCCTGCTCCTCCACGACGTACTCGCCCGGGCCGAGCCGCTCGTGCATCTCGCGGAACGCCGCCGCGGCGGTGTCGGGGCCCAGTCCGGTTCTGACGGCCTGGTGTTCGCTCTTGTGCTCGATCCAGCCGGCCTTGAGCACCAGGGGCGGCCGCAGGGACGCGCAGGCCGCCGCGAACCCGGCCGCGTCGGTGACCCGTCTCGCCTCGGGCATCGCGATGCCGAGTGCCGTCAGGAACGCGCGAGCCGCCCAGTAGCCGGGCTCCGGGACGGCCGCTCCGATCGGCTCGACCGCCGGGGCGGCCGGTCCGCTCCGCTCGGTCGCGGGGGCGGAGCGGGGCCGCCCGCCCAGACGGGTCGCGCGGTCCAGCGCGCCCAAGGCCGCGTCGATGGTGTCGAAGACCGGGACGCGGTGCTCCCGTAGCCGAGTGACCGCGGGCGAAGCGGCGCTCATGCTGTGCACGATCAGGGGCACGCGCGCCGCGTCCGTCCGGTGGAGGCGGCCGAGGCGGTCGATCACGGCGGACTCGGCGCCCACGAGGCTCGGTGAGTCCTCGCCGTAGCAGCCGAGATATCCCGACAGGACGATCGAGTCGACCTCGCCGGAGGCGGCCACCAGCTCGGCGACCTTCGCGTAGACCTGGAGATCCGCCTCTCCCGCGCCCGCGAGGTCCACCGGATTGGACACCGCCGCGGCGGCGGGGAGCACGGCCCGCAGGGCGGCTTGCAGCCCGTCGGTGAAGACCTGCGCGCGGAGTCCGCGGGCGGCGGCGAGGTCGGCGGCGATCCCTCCCTGGCCGCCGCTGTCGCTGATGATCGCGACCCGGCGGCCGTCCGGCGGAGCGGTCAGGTCCAGCACCCGGGCCACGTCGACGAGTTCGCGCGGCGTCGCCACCCGGAGGGCTCCGGCGGCGCGGCACGCCGCGTCGGCGACGTCGAGCGCCGAGGTCATCGACCCGGTGTGGGACCGCGCGAGCCGACGGCTGCCCTCGCTGGCACCGGTGGCTAGCACCAGCACGTGCTTGCCGGCCCGGCGGAGGGCTTCGAGGGCCGTGACGATCCGGGTGCCGCCGGCGAAGCTCTCCAGATAGAGCGCGACCGTGGTGGTGTGCTCATCGGCGACCAGGGATTCGAGTACGTCGGCGGCTCCGACGTCGAGCTGGTTGCCGACCGAGTAGAACCGCGACACGCCCAGATCGGCCCGTGCGCCGAGGCCGGCGATCTCGGAGCCGAGCTGACCGCTCTGCGAGACGATCGCCAGGCTCCCGGGGGCGAAGTTCCCCCAGGCGAGCCGGAGGTTCGTGGCGGCGTTGAACAACCCGAGGCTGTTCGGCCCGATCATCCGTGCGCCGGCCCGGCGCAGCATCGCGGCGAGTTCGGCCTCGTCGGCGCCGAGTCCAGCGGTGATCCCGAGGAAGGCGCGGCATCCCTTGGCGAGGGCGTCCCGGACGACCGGGAGGACGTGTGCGGACGGCACGCACAGGACGACGAGGTCGGGGGTCTCCGGCAGGTCACCCACCGTCGCGTGGCAGGGCCGGCCGAGGACCTGTGCGGCGCGGCGGTTGACCAGCCACACCTCCCGTCGGCCGGCTCCCGCGAGGGCACCGGTGGCGAGCCAGTAGCCCCATTTGGCGCGGTCCTCGGTGGCACCGACGACGGCGACGGACGGGGGGTCGAGGAAGGCCTGGGGAAAGGACACGGGTGGTCTCCCGGATTCGGGGGGCGTGGGTGCGGAGGTCCCGGGCCGGCCGGAGGGGTGGGCTGTGCCGCCGGACGGACAGGGAGCGGACCGGTTCACCGGTGGCGGGATCGACGACCCGACAGGCGGGCAGCCTCGCGCCTGGCAGGAGCATGAGCAGCCAACCGCACGGCGTCGAGAGGAAGTTCGGCGGAAGGTCGAGCGGAAGCAGTCCCGGACTCAGGTGTGGGCCGCGGCGGTCGGCCGGCGTTCGAAGAAGCCGGGGTACCGGCGCCGGCAGATCAGCAGGGCGAGCAGTCCCAGCAGGATCGTCCCGGTGCCGATCGCGAACGTGCCGCCGACGTGGGTGCCCGAAGAGAACGGGAGCGACCAGCTCGTACCGCTGTTGGCGGGATCCCACGCCTGGACCAGGCTCCAGGCTCCCGCGGCGAGCAGGACCACCCCGCCGATCGCGGGGAGGACGACGCTCAGCCAGAGATCCGCCGCTCCGGAGGGTCGGTCGGTGCGGTGCACCCAGGCCGAAGTGAGTCCGGTGAGGCCGTAGTAGAACGCGATCAGGACCCCGCAGGCGGACACCGCGTCGCCGATGACGAGACCGTGGCCGAGGAAGTTCATCGCGACGTACACCACCGCGCCGATGACCCCGACCGCGATCGTGCCCACGTGCGGGATGCGGTAGCGCGGGTGCACCCGGGCCAGTGCGCGGGGCAGCGCGCCCTGGTCCCCCATCGAGAGCATGGTGCGGCTCAGGGTGAGGACGGTCGTCTCCGTCGAGGCGGCCGCCGAGGTGAGGACCATGAGGATCAGCAGGTGCCACAGCACCGAGCCGAAACCGCCGGCCCCGAACACGGCGGTGCCGAAGGCGTAGAGGACGTCCCCGGAGTTGTCCGGGTTGTTCAGGCCGATCCCGGTGTCACCGATGCCGGCGAAGGAGATCGCGGCGAACGTGGCGACGAGGTACAGCGCCACCAGCAGCATCGTGGAGTAGGTCGCGGCACGTCCGGGGATGCGGTGCCGGTCGGTGGTCTCCTCGTTGACGGTGAGCGCCGTCTCCCATCCCCAGTAGATGAACAGCATCAGTACCAGCCCGCTGACGAACGCGCTCATGGACGCGCCCTCGAACGGGTTGAGCCAGGACAGGCTCGGCTGCCGGGTCCCGGCCGGCGCGGGGCCGGCGTACACCCGGACGAGGGCGACGACGGACAGCGCCACGAGCATGCCGAACTCCAGGAACAGCAGGGCCCGTTGTACCGCGGCGGCGATCTCGATGCCGCGGTAGCAGACGAGGGTCATCAGTGCGAGCCAGCCGAGTCCGGCCAGCAGCACGCGCCAGTCCGCCGGTGCGGAACCGATGTCTTCGGCGCCCGCCAGCAGGAACACGTACTGCCCGGCGACCTGCGCGAGGCTGCCGATCACGAGGACGAAGGAGGCGATGATCGCCCAGCCGCCCAGGAAACCGAGGCTGGGATTCAGCGCCCGCGTGGCCCAGGTGAAGATCGTGCCGCAGTCCGGATCACGCCGGTTGAGCGCGGCATAGCCGAAGGAGACGAACAGGATCGGGACGAAGGCCAGCACCACCACGGCCGGGGCCTGGAAGCCGACGTATCCCACGACGAAGGCCAGCGTCGCGGTGAGGCTGTAGGCAGGCGCCGCGGAGGCCACGGCGAGGATCAGGCTGGTTGCCATGCCGAGCGCGCCGGAGCGCAGACCCTTGTCCGAGGACTCGACGTCGAGCGTCTCGGCGGCACGGTGGAGCTCCTGCGCGGATGCAGACGCCCGGCCCGGTTGAGAGTCCTGTTGGTGTTGCGAGTCCGAGGTCATTGCCACTCCCGATCTAGTGGTTTACGGGTACTGACAAGAAAACGCAATGACTGATTGGCGAGTCAGACTGGCTGTGGCCAGAGTTGCTGTCAAGACCTAGATCGCAATTCCGCGAGGCATCTTGACTGGCGAGTCAACATTGCGACACGGTGACCGGCGTGACAACACGAGAAACTTCTGCCGTCGACACCGAGGTCGTGGTCGTGGGCGCCGGATACGCGGGGCTGACCACCGCGTGGCGGCCCGCCGACGCCGGGGTCGACGTGGTCGTCCTGGAGGCCGCCGACCGGGTGGGCGGCCGCGTGTTCAGCCAGGTGAGCCCGTCAGGGGTGCGCATCGACCTCGGAGGTCAGTGGATCGGGCCGAGCCAGCGACGGTTCCATGCGCTGGCGGCCCGGTTCGGCTGCCGGACGTTCCCGACCTGGGAGACCGGGCGGCACGTCGAGATACGCGCCGACGGCACCCGCGTGGACTACGCGGGCGCCGCACCCGACGCCGGACCGGGCATCGAGGAGTACGCACGCGTCACCGCCCTGCTCGACGAACTCGCCCGTACCGTCGACCTCGAACGGCCGTGGTCCACCCCTCGGTTCGCGGAGTTCGACGCCCTGTCGGCCGAGGACTTCTTCCGCGCGGAGACCGACGACGAGGACGCCCTGCTGCGGCTGGCGCTCGCGGTGCAGGGTGTCTGGTGCGCCGAACCGCGCGAGATCTCCTTCTTCCACGTGCTGTTCTACCTGGCCTCGGGCGGCGGGTACGAACAGCTGATGGAGACCCGCGGCTGCGCCCAGGACGCCCGGTTCTCCGACGGAGCGGACGCGGTGGCCCGCGCGCTCGCGAAGTCGCTGGACGGAAGGATCCGGCTGGGCGATCCGGTGCTGTCGATCCGGCAGACCGCGCACGGCGTGGCGGTGACCACCGGCCACACCGTCGTCCGCGCGCGGCGGGCCGTGGTCGCGGTGCCCCCGGCGGCGGTCGAGCGGATCGCGTTCGACTCGGTGCTGCCCGCCGGGCGGCGCGGCTGGGTGCGCCACTCGCCGATGGGACGGGTCGCGAAGGTGCACGCCGTCTACGAGGAGCCCTTCTGGCGCGCGGCGGGCCGCTCCGGGATCGCGACGCTCTACGGCGACAGCCCGGTCGGCGTGGTCTTCGACAACTCTCCCGAGGACGCCTCGCGCGGTGTGCTCGTCGCGTTCGTCTACGGCGACCGGCTCGACCGCTGGGCCGCCGCGACCGACGGCGAGCGGCGCCGCGAGGTGCTGGCCGCACTGTCCGCGGTGGCCGGCACCCGGGCGGACCGGCCGGTCGACTACGTCGAGAAGATCTGGCCGCGGGCGGGCTGGACCATCGGGGGCTACGAGTGTTTCGTGACCCCGGGGGGCTGGACCCGGTACGGGAGGGACGGGTGGCGGGAGCCGTCCGGACTCGTCCACTGGGCGGGGTCCGAGACCGCCTCGGTGTGGAACGGCTACATCGACGGGGCCATCTCCTCGGGTGAGCGCGCCGCGGCCGAGGTCATCGGCGCGCTGGCGGCCGTCCGGCAACCGGGGTGAACCGCCTTGCCTGACATACTGGCCCGGTTATGACCAGCATCGAGGACCGGCCGGCTGCGGCGGCCGCCGATCTGCCGGGACGCGTACGGACGGCGATCCGGGCGGCCGCCGTCTCCCAGCGCGAACTCGCCGACCGGATCGGAATGGACCCCACCGCCCTGTCCAAGGCGCTGCGCGGGACCCGGCGGCTGCGCGACGAGGGGGTCGCCGCCATCGCGAAGGCCTGTGGAGTCTCCACGGCCTATCTGGTCGAGGGAACCGGTCCGGAGCCCGTACTCCCGCCCGAGAGCGGGCGGGACCGGGCGCAGCCGGTGACGGCGCAGGAGCGGCGGGACCAGATCCTGGAGGCCGCGACCGTGCTCATCGCACGCCGTGGCTATCACAACGTGCGCGTCTCGGACATCGCCCGGTACTGCGGGACCAGTACCGCGACGGTGCACTACCACTTCCCGAGCAAGGAAGCCGCGTTGCACGCCGCGCTCGAGTACTACGCCCAGCGGTTCCGCACCCGGCTCGACGAGGAGTTCGGCCGGGCGAGTTCCGCACGTGACAAGCTGCGCCGCCTGATCGAGGTGCAACTGCCGGTCGCCTCCGACGACATCGACGAATGGTCGGTGTGGATCCAGTTCTGGAACCAGGCGATGCTCGAACCCCGGCTGCGGCCCGCGCAGCGGCGGATCTACTCGGGCTGGTACCGGGTCGTGGTGGAACTGCTGCACGAGTGCCGGTCCGAGGGCCTGGCACCGGAGGCGGACGTCGAGGCGCTCGCCGACCGGTTCACCGCGATGGTCGACGGCCTGGCGATCCAGATCCTCGCCAGCTCGACCGAGATGCAGCCGGACCGTATGCGCTCGCTCCTGCTGCGGGCCTTCGAGCCACACCTCGACCTGACCGACCGGCCTTCGCCGTCCCCTTGACGCTCCCGATGCCGAGCCGCCGAAGTGCCGGCGGTCTCACCGAGGCCGACCAGACACGATGGGCCGGTAGCAGCGGGAGCAGGAGGAAACGTCAGCTGGACGCGTGACGCGGCTTCACATTCGCATGGGGTTCGGGAGAGTGATCCGACGCCAGGAGCGGCATGCCGGTCGCCTGAGATCCATGCAGCGGCCACCGTTCCTCAACGCTCGGCAACACCCGTGCAACGAACGGGTGTTGGGCGTATCGGCTCGGCCAACTCCTTCCGTGCGTTGGCCCGGAGTTCACCGGCCTCACCTGACGCACCACGCCGCCCGGGGCCCAGAGTGAACGGCGGCCCGTCCGTGTGTCCGGGCCGGCCGTCACTCCCGCAAAGGTTCTCCTGTCGGAGAGCCCGAGGATGGAGCACCCATGGCTGAACTGACCCGCCGCAGACTCCTGGGCTCCGCCGCCGGCGCGATCGGCGGTGCCGCGGCCCTTTCCCTCCTGCCGCCCAGCGTCCAGAAGGCCGTCGCCACCGGACCGCCGAAGTACGGCTCCCTTCGCGACATCGAGCATGTCGTCATGCTGATGCAGGAGAACCGGTCCTTCGACCACTACTTCGGCACCCTGTCCGGTGTCCGCGGTTTCGCCGACCCGCACGCGCTGAAGCTGGCCACCGGGCGGTCCGTCTTCTACCAGCCCGACGCCGTCAACCCCAAGGGCTATCTGCTGCCCTTCCACCTCGACACGCACAAGTCGAGCGCCCAGGCCATCCCCTCCACCAGCCACGCCTGGTCAGTACAGCACCAGGCCTGGAACAACGGCAGGATGGACCAGTGGCTGCCCGCCCACCGCAAGGCCGACGGCGTCAACGGCCCGTATGTGATGGGCTACTACACCCGCAAGGACATCCCCTTCCAGTTCGCCCTCGCGGAGACGTTCACCATCTGCGACAACTACTTCTGTTCGGTCTTCGGCCCCACCTGGCCCAACCGCCTGATGTGGATGACCGGGACCATCGATCCCGGCGGCACCCGGGGCGGCCCGATCATCAGCAACGTCGCGCCCACGCCGTACCGCTGGACCACGTACGCCGAGCGCCTCCAGGCCGCCGGAGTCAGCTGGAAGGTGTACCAGGAGGAGGACGACTACGGCACCAACATGCTGGAGCAGTTCGCGACGTTCAGGAACGCACAGCCCGGCTCCGGCCTGTACGAGCGGGGCGTACGCCCGCAGCCCCACGGCACCTTCGAGGACGACGCCCGCAACGACCGGCTCCCGACGGTGTCATGGATCTGCCCCACCAGCTACCAGTCGGAGCACCCGGACTATCTGCCGGCCGCGGGTGCCGACTACGTGGCGTCGAAGATCGAGGCCATCGCGTCGAACCCCAAGGTGTGGCGCAAGACCGCCTTCATCCTCAACTACGACGAGAACGACGGCCTGTTCGACCACGTGGCGCCGCCGACCCCGCCGGCAGGCACGAAGGACGAGTTCGTCCAGGGACTGCCGATCGGCGGCGGGTTCCGTGTCCCGGCCATCATCGTCTCGCCCTGGACGGTGGGCGGCTGGGTCGCCTCGGAGGCCTTCGACCACACGTCCGCGCTGCAGTTCCTGGAGCGGTTCACCGGTGTCGAGGAGCCGAACGTCAGCGACTGGCGGCGTGCGACCTTCGGCGACCTCACCACCGCGTTCCGCTTCCGCAACACCCGCCCGCGTCCGCCCCGTCTCCCCGACGACACGGCCGAGCAGCTGGAGAAAGCGCAGGAGGAAGTGGCCACGCTGCCCAAGCCGCCCCTGCCCGGAGCCGCCCAGTCCTTCCCGCACCAGGAGAAGGGCCGCCGCCCGCACACCTGACCGCTCGGGCACAACGACAAGGCCGAGGGCCGACTCCGCCCGCCGGTAGGAGCAGTCCGGCGGGCGGGATGTCGGGTACCCGGCGTACTAGGCCTGGGCGGCCGGTTCCAGTGCCTCCACGGCCGCGGCGGCCGCGGACGAGTCCTGGCCGTAGAAGATGTCGATGTCGACCTCCTCGCCGCCCATCGTCAGCGTGTCCCAGGCGCCGCTGAGGACGAGCATGCGCAGGGTGGCGGGCTGCAGGGTGCGCAGGCGCTCCAGGATCGCCTCGTCGTCCGGCATTCCGGGCATACGGGGAGCCAGGCGGGCGCGGATGGCCTGCATGCGCTCCAGCAGCGTCTTGGTGTCCGCCTCGCGGTCGGGCTCTTCGGGGATCCCGTCGATGCCGTGGCCGATGATGTCCTTGATCGCCCAGGTGACACCCTGGTCGTCGGTGGTGACCATCGCCTTCCACGCCCGGCTCTTGTGCCGGTACTGCAGCATCGACATCGCCGCCTCGTGCCGGAGGAAGTCCGCGTCGCGGAACGACCTTCCGTTCCACGCCCCGTTGAGGGAGCGGGCCAGCGAGATGGCGGAGGCGAGGCCGCTGTTGAGGCCGCGGCCCGGCCAGAAGTGGATCGCGTTGGCGGCGTCGCCGAGCAGGAAGCCGTACGTGCCCGGCGAGTTGGTCGTGGGCGGCAGCAACTCGGCGGAGAAGCGGGGGCGTTGCACCATGTCCAGGCGGAAGCTGGTGACCGCCGACAGGTCGTCGGCCTCCACGCCGAACAGCAGCAGCCCCTCCTGCACCCGCCGCCACAGGGCCGAGCCCTTGACCAGGGCGGGCAGGAACAGCGTGCCGTGCGTCGAGCACTGGAAGTCGCCGTACTCGTCGCGGTCCATCAGGCACGGCCGGGAGGCGATGCACTCCTCGAAGACGCGGCGGACCGGGTCCAGGCCGATCACCTCGGCGGCCTCGGCGTCGGTCAGCCGCATGTTGAGGAAGCCCTCACCGCGCAGCGAGTTGAGCAGGAACCGGTTCTGGGCGACCGTCATCAGGACCGCCATGGGGTCGGTCAGGCCGGACTTCACGCGCAGGCCGAGGACGACGTCCTGGAGGTGGCGGCCGTCGAGGGAGTAGATCGACTCGTCGGCCTTGCCGAACCGGGCGGCGAAGTGGTCCCGGGTGCGCGACCGGCCGCCGTCGCAGATCGCGAGCACCTGCTGGCCGGCGAGCGCCTCCTGCTGTTTCGCCGCGTCGAACTTGGCGGGTATGAGACGTATCCGGTCCCGCTTCTCGTTGGCCAGCTCCAGCAGCCGGTCCTCGATGTAGGCGATGCGCATGTTGCGCGGGCTGTGGTCGCCGACCGAGTCCGGGCCGGAGGGCCACATCTCCGTGTAGTGCTCCGGGTCGAAGAGGCGCGCCTGGACCTCCTCCGGCCACGCGAGGTACTGGCGGCTCTGGACGGTCACCACCTGCTGGCGCCGTACGTTGCCCTCGTCCTGGCCCTTCCAGACGACGGTACGGCCCTGCTTGCGCCACCTGCCGTCGTAGACGGTGATCTTCACCTGGGGGCCGAGGAAGTGCTCGAGGAGCAGGGCCAGGGACAGACCGACGGGGCCGCCGCCGGCGACGGTGACCTGCAGAACGGGCCCCCGATCGCTCTCCTGCCCGGCGTGTGTGACGGACCGGGGCAGGGAGAGCGCCATCAGCGTCTCCATCGCGTCCGCCACCTCGAAGCGGAACTCCTGGTCACCGAGGGTGATTTCGTCGCCCGGCTGCAGCAGCCGGGACTCCACCTCGTCCCCGTTGACCAGGGTGCCGTTGCTGCTGGCAAGGTCATTCAGGACGTAGCCCTCGTCCTGGTCGAAGACGATCTCCGCATGGAAGCGGGAGACACTGAGGCTGGAGATGACGACAGTGTTCTCCGAGTTACGTCCGAAGGTGACGCGGGTGTCCAGGATCGGGATGCGCTCTCCCGCCAGCAGACCTTCGAGCCCGACGAGCACCGGTGCCACGGCACTTCCTTCCAGGAGTGGATGACATCAACATCGTTGCGGCACCACCGGACACTGCCACGCACGTCCACGCCGGGCGGCAGTCAACCGGCGGAACAGCAACACGCTTGACATATGGCCGAACCGTGAAATCGATCAGGTGTGACGGCGCCACGGTTCCCCTGACGGCGTCCGGCTTTCCTCACCAATCGCCCCCATCCGGGAGCCTATACTTGCTCAGCCAAGTATTTCCAGTGGGCGCCACGCTGCGATGTCGTCTCGGCGCAGCGGGAGTTCGCCACTTTCGGCCAGCGGCCCACGCCGGCGTGCGCGGGGCGCCTCGCACGGGCGGCGGCCGCGCCGTCGCGGTGGTCGCGAGGGGCATCGGATTTCGGGGGATCCGGGACCGTCCGCATGGGCTGGAATGCGGGGTGGATGTGTGCTGGATCACGGGGGCGGGACGACGTGCGCGAACCCGCCCCGGTCCAGGTCCCGGCGGCCCTCGCAATGGCTGTCTCCATATCGTGCTCCAGCTCGTTTCGAATAACGTTATCGCAGAGGTGGGGCCCCGCACGGAGCCCCGGCGAGGCACCGCTGCCCGGGCTCAGGCCGGGATCTCCCCGGAGCCGCGGACCTTCAAGGTGACCGGGACGATCACCGTCTGCACCGGGCGGCCGGGGTCGGCGATGCGGGCGCGGAGCAGTTCCACGGCCGTCTGGCCGATCTCGGCGGTCTGCTGGGCGACGACGGTGAGCGCGGGCTGCAGGAGGTCGGCCAGGGGCACCTCGTCGAAGCCGACCAGGGCCAGGCGGGCGGCAGCCTGCGGGCCGAGCTGCCGCAGGACCGTGAGCGTGGTGTCCATGTTGCCGGTGACCAGGGCGGTCGCCGGCTCCGGGCCGCGCAGTGCGGTGTCCAGGGCGGCGGCCACCCGCTCTGCGGTGATCTCGCCCGGGTGCACCAGGCCTTCCACGCCCTCGCCGTGGGCCCGCAGGGCCGCGCGGAAGGCGACGGCGCGCTCCCGGCCGGAGAAGACGCGTTCACTGTCGCCGATGTAGGCGATCCGGCGGTGCCCGTGCTGATGCAGGTGGTGGAAGGCGATGCCGATGCCGGAGGCGTTGTCCGACATCACGCAGTCCACGGAGATCCCGCTCATCGGGCGGTCCATGGCCACCACGGGCATGCCCGCGTCCAGTTCGGGCTGGAGGTAGGCGTGGTTCTCGCCGAACGGCTCGACGATGATGCCGTCGAGGCGTTGCCGGCACATGGAGACCAGGATGTCGCGTTCCCTGGTCTCGTCGAAGTCCGTGGAGGCGGCGAGGAGGGTGAGCCCCGAGTCGCGGGCGGTGCGTTCGATGGCCGCCAGTTCGGGGTTGACCTCGGCGATCCTGCGGACCGCGGCGCCGATGGTGCCGGTGACGCCGGTGCGCAGCTGCCGGGCGCGGTCGTCCGGTCGGTAGTTCAGCGCGGCGATCGCGGCCTCGACCTTGGCGACGTACTCCGGCCCCACCGTGGGGTCGTTGTTGACCACCCGGGAGACGGTGCGCAGGGCAACCCCGGCCTCGCGGGCGACGTCGACCATCGTCGGGCGCCTGGGCCGTCCCCCGCTGTCACGCCGTGCTCGCGTCATCCGGCAGCTCCTCCTCGAAACATCGGACCGATATCAGACCGGCCCTTGACACATTCCCGCAACGCGCTTCTATTCTCGCGATAACGTTATCCCGAAGGATGCCGTGGCGTCGATCCTCTCCGGTCCGCCCCCGTCCATCGGGCCGCATCGTCCCCCAGGAGACTTCCATGAGGCGCAAACGTCCGACCGTTGTCTGCCTCGCCGCAGCGCTCGCCCTCACCGGATGCTCTGCCGCGTCGACCGGGAGCGGGAAGGGCGGCAGCTCCCTGACCTATCTCACCTTCGAGACGCCCAGCCTCACCGCGAAGTTCTGGGACACCTCGATCGCCAACGCCGAGAAGAAGGTCCCGGACGTCACGGTGAAGAAGATCGTCGCGCCGAGCACGGACCGGGACGCGTACGCCAAGCAGTTGCAGGCGTCGGGGCAGTTCCCGGATCTGCTCCAGTCGATCACCCCGTCGACGTTCGCGACGGCCGGGCTGCTCAAGCCGTACGACCAGAAGTGGGTGAACGCCAACTTCCTGCTGCCCATGGGCAACGCCTACAAGGGCAAGGTGTACATCCCGCCGACCAACTCGCAGATCATCCCCGAGGTCTTCTACGACAAGAAGCTGTTCGCCAAGGCCCACATCACCGCGCCGCCGAAGACGTGGTCGCAGTTCATGGCCGTGTGCGCCAAGCTCAAGGCCGCCGGTATCACCCCGGTCGAGCTGGGGGGCGGCGATCCGTTCGCGGCGTCGATGCCGCTGGTCGGCATCCTCTCCGCCGATGTGCTGGGGAAGGACCCGAACTGGCTGCAGGAACGCTACGCCGGCAAGGTCCACTTCACCGACGCCAACGTCAGGGCGGCAGTGTCCAAGTACCGGACGATGGTGAAGAAGGGCTACTTCGAGGACGGCGCCCTCGGGGTCAAGTACGCCGACTCGATCACGAACTTCACGTCCGGCAAGGCCGCGATGTACATGATGGGCAGCTGGTTCCTCGGTTCGGTGCCCAAGGACCGCGCCGACGACTACGGCGCCTTCCTCACCCCCACCGAGGACGGCTCGCTCGTGGTGCCGTTCTCGGTGGGCGGCTCCATGGCGATCAGCGCCAAGACCTCCGCCCCCGCCAAGGCGACCGCGTTCGCCGAGGCCTGGTCGCTGGACCCGGCCAACTACAAGGCCCTGATCGAGGGTGACGGCGCGTTCCCGATGCTCAAGGGCAAGACCCTGGACGACTACGGCGTGCACGTCACCAAGGTCTTCAAGGACTCTTACTCGTACGTCACCCAGCCGAACACGAAGGTCTCCGCGTTCGGCTGGGCCACCAACGACGACTCCATGCCCTCCGGGCTCAACAACGCCTTCTACTCGGCCAGTCAGGCGCTGTTCTCCTCTGACGACGTCGACGGCCAGCTGGCCAAGCTGGACGCCGCCTGGGACTCGGCGACCAAGTAAGCCACCTCGTCGGCCCCGGGCCTGTCTGCCGGATCCGGGGCCGCCGATCTCCTCCGAGGGAAGAGCCATGACCACCCGAGCCGTGTCCATTCGAGTCCGCCCGCGCCGTGGCGACCCCGCCCTGGGGTCGATCGCGCTCGTCGCGCTGGGCCTGTACGTCCTGTTCATCGTGGTTCCCGTGCTCATGAGCGCCTGGAAGAGCCTCACGAACGAGAACCCGCTGCTGGCGCGGGCCGACTTCGTCGGCCTGTCCAACTACAAGGAGATGGCGCACGACAGCGCCCTGGCCGGAAGTCTCGGCTTCACCCTCCTGCTGGCCGGCGCGGTGACGCTGGTGGCCAACGCCGCCGGCATCGGGTTCGCGATGCTGCTCAACAGGACGTCGCTGAGCTTCCGGTTGATGCGTACCGTCGCGTTCCTGCCGCAGGTGCTGTCCGGTGTCATCGTCGGCTATGTCTGGCGCTACATCCTGGCCCGGGACGGCATCCTCAACCACGTCCTGGCCTCGCTCGGCGTCATCGACAAGCCGGTCACCTGGCTGGGCAGCCCGCACCTGGCCGTGCTGTCCGTCGGGATCGTGGCGGCCTGGGTGCTGACGGGGTTCACCACCGTCGTCCACCTGGCCGCGCTCCAGTCGATCCCCGTCGAGCTGTACCAGGCCGCGATGGTCGACGGAGCCGGCCGCTGGCAGCGGTTCCGGCGGATCACGTTCCCGATGCTCGCCCCGGGCACCACCATCAGCGTCACCATCTCGCTGATCACGATGCTGAAGCTGTACGACATCATCGCGGTGCTCACCTCGGGCGGCCCGGCCGACTCGACTCAATCGACCGCTCTTTACATCATCCAGCTCGCTTTCACGGACGACCGGTACGGCTACGCCTCGGCCGTCGCGATGCTGCTGCTCGTCGTCTCGGTCGTCATCGCGCTGTCGGTGACCGCCCTGCTGCGCCGCCGGGAGGTGGACCTGTGAGCACGTCGACCTCGCAACGGCCCGCCGTCCAGCCGCGGGCAGCAGCGCTGGGGGCCGTTCCCGTACCGGGCCGGGACCGCCGCCGTGCCTGGACCTCGCGGGGACACCTCGTGGCGGCCGGGCTGCTCACGCTGGCCTTCGTCAGCCCCGTCTACCTGACGATCGTCAACGCCTTCAAGTCACAGGACCAGATCATCCGGAACCCGGCGGCTCCGCCCGCCCCGCCGACGACGGGCAACCTCACGGACGCCCTGGCCCGGCCGGACCGGATCGTCCAGATCGGGCTCACCAACTCGGCGGTCACGGTCGTCGCCTCGGTGCTGCTGATCATCCCGCTGGGCGCGGCCCTCAGCTTCTGGCTCTCCCGGCGTCCGGCCCTGCTGCGCCGGATCGTCCTGGCGTGCTTCGGCGCCGGGCTGATGATCCCGCCCGCGGTGGTGCTGCTGCCGACCATCCGCATCCTGGCCTTCCTGCACCTGGACCACACCTATGCGGGGCTGGTCCTCGCCAACGTCGGCGGCGGCTATCTGTCGTTCGCGGTGTTCGTCTACTCCGGCTTCCTGCGGTCGATCCCGGCCGAGATCGTCGAGGCCGCGACCGTGGACGGCGCCAGGAGCCTACGGGTCTGGTGGACGATCGTCATGCCCCTGCTGCGCCCGGCCACCGCGACCGTCACGATCTTCCTGTCGCTGTGGATCTGGAACGACTTCATGAACCCGCAGTTCATCCTCGGCCCGCTGCACGGCCAGACGATCACCACCGGGATCTATCAGTCGGTCGGTCAGTTCTCCACCAACTACGCCCAGTTGTTCGGCGTCATGCTCCTGGCCGCGGTCGTTCCCGTCGCCGGATACCTCGCGTTGCAGAAGCAGTTCATCGCCGGACTGACCTCGGGAGCCACCAAGTGACCATGGAAACCGCCGCCGGAGCCGTGGACCTCGGCCGCTCCGGTGTGCCGGACCTGGAGGACGTCGCCGGGCACTGGGTCGGCGCGGACGAGATCGCGCACCTGCCCTCCCTGCGCAACCAGCAGGGGCAAGCGCACGTGAACCGCGACCTGACCTCGCTGTCCTGGCTGGCCGCACCGCCGTTCACCTTCGGCTACCACACCGGTGAACTGCATGTGGACGGCGTGGTCCCCGCCGCCCAGCGCTTCCTGTGGAAGCCGTGGGGCGTGCTGCGCGAACACCGCCGCCCGGACGGGCTGCTGCTGACCACCGACACCCGCATGGCACTGTCCCGGGACCTGCTCCTGTGGCGGATCGAGGTCACCAACGAGGGCGACGAGCCCAGGACGGTCGAACTGGCCCAGGACCTGTTCGCGATGGCCGCCCACTCGGAGGTGGGTTACGGCTGGCTGTACGACGGTCCGTGGAACCACGGCATGCACCACGACTTCATGGCGCTGGAGCGCATCCGGGCCACCACGGGCGGCGGCGGGCGGCACTACCTGCTCTCGCCGGCGGCGCGGCGGCTCCGGCTGGGCAGGCCGCGGGTGCCGGGAATCCAGCGGGACGAGGACCACGGTCCGATGCTCCTGGACGACGCTCTCCCGGCACACGTCAGCCACGACAAGGAGCCGGAGCCGCGGACCGGCGTGGCCGGAGCCGTGCGCGGGCTCGGGGTGACGGGCGCCGACGGCGGTGTGGTCCTGCGGGCCGACGGGACGATCGCGTTGACGCCCGACGGCGAGACGAACCTGGAATCCTTCGTGCTCTCCCCCGGCCTGACGATCGAGTTCGAGTTGCGGCTCGACGCGGCGGGGCAGTCCGGGACCGTCCTCACCCACGGCAACCACCCCGACTCGCTCCAGATCGGTGTCGAGGACGGCCGGTTGTGGCTCGGTATCACCGGGGAGCGGGAGCCCACCGACACCGAACTCGCCGTCGGGAGCTGGCACCACGTCCGTATACAGGTGGCGGCGGACGAGGTCGTGATGCGCCTCGCCGGTGCCGAGATCGCCCGTACCCGGCACTGGACCGAGTCGCGCCGCTGGGCGTCCGGCACCGAGGACGGCACGGTCACCTTCGCGGACTCCCGGTCGCCGGCCCGCGCCGCCTACGCCTTCGCCGGGCCGTCCGGCGAGCTGCGGGCCGAGGGCGCCGGCCACCGGGCGACCTGGACCTGCCAGGTCGAGCCCGGGCGGAGCGTGGTCATCGGGATCGCCTGCGCATACGGCACGGACGCCGGCACCGTCGCGGCACAGGCCCGTACCGCGGCGGAGGACTTCGAGGCGACGATGCGGGCCGGCCGGGACGGCTGGCAACGGCTGTGGGCCGCCATGTTCACCCCGGGCAATCCCGACTTCTCCGGGCACCTGCCCACCTTCACCACCGAGGACGCCGGCCTCGCGCGCACCTACTACATGGGGGCCCTGCAGGCGCTGTACCTGCGCACCACCCGGATCCGGCCCGGTGAGCCGGTGTTCCTCACCGGCGGCCCCCGGCTCGGGCCGACCACCACCTACTTCTGGGACCACTGCGAGTGGAGCCGCCTGTACGCCCTGCTGGAACCGGCCGGACTGCGCTCCTGGCTGCTGCGGGTGCTGGCCGGTCCCTACCGTGACTCCTTCGGTGTGGAGAACCTCGGCGGCGGGCCGCTGGGCAACGCCTACAGCTCCACCGACTACGCCCTGTTCAGGCTCATCGAGCACTACGTCTGCATCACCGGCGACCTCGCCTTCCTCGACGAGACGCCCGGCGGGACGACCGTCCTCGGGCACCTGGAGCGGCTCGGGCTCGGCTGGCGGGACAGGCGTGCCGCGGCCACCGGGGGCGTGCTCGCCGACTTCGGTGCCGATCCGTGGCAGCTGCTGGAGTGCGTGCCCACCTACACCGGTGTCGTCGCCTCCTTCAACGGCGCCTACGTCGCCTCGACGCGCTCGCTGGCCGGGCTGTACCGGCGGCTCGGCCGGCCCGCGGACGCCGAGCGGGCCGAGGCCGAGGCCGGCCGGCTGGCCGAGGCGCTGCTGGACCTGTACGCCGGGGCGGGCCGCTGGCGGATCCTCCGCCCGGACGGGACCGACACGATCGGGCACTGCCTGGACTTCGGTCTGGTCGCCTCCGCCCTCCACCGCGAACTCCCGGACCGGACACGGCGGGAGATGGCCGACTTCGTCACCGGCCGTCTGCTGGTGGGCGGTTGGATGCGGGCGCTCAGTCCCGACGATCCGATCGCCGCCGCCTCCGACCGTCCCGACCACGGCGCGGCCGGTGCCTTCGCCGCCTGGCCCGGCGTCACCGCCCACGGCCTGGCGCGCCTCGGCCGTCGGGACCGGGCGGTCGCTCTCCTGCGCGACCTCTCCTCGGCCGCCTCGGGCGGGCTGTGGGGTCAGGCCATGGAGATCGTCACCGGGCCGGACGGCCGGCTCCGGGCCCGCGTGGCCGAACGCGGTACCTCCGTCCGTGACAACATCGCGGGCGCGGCCGGAGCCGAGGCGGTGCTCTCGGCCCTGTTCGACATCAACCCGACGTTCGGGACCGACCGCACCGCAGGACTGCCCGCCGCCCGGTCCGTCGAGGGCATCGGGACGCTCACACATCTCGGCCCGGTCGCCTGAACGACCCGAGCCACACCCTCAAGGCCCCACAGAAAGGCCGACATCGCCATGTCTGCAGTCCGTGGCTACGAAGCCGAACCCTGCCACAGCATCAACGGGGAGGTCGGCACCGGATACCGCGACGCGGTCGCCGGATTCGCTCCCGGGCCGGTCCTCGCCGTGGACGGCCCGGTGGCTGTCGACTGGGACACGGTCGCCGCCGGAATCAGCGAGGCGCTGGCCGCCCGCGGTGTCGCGGCGAAGCAGATCGACATGCGGGAGCACTTCGCGCCCTGGCCGGACATCCTCGCCCGCACCGGGTCCGCCGTACTGGACGACGACCCGGACTTCGCCCCGTTGTCCCGGGCGGGCCTCGCCGACTTCTTCACCGGGCTGCCGGAGCCCGGGGCCGCCGCCGACGCGGTCACCGTCGTCGTGGGGCCGGGGGCGGCCCTGGTGCCGCACGACCGGCTCTGGTACGCCGACCTGCCCAAGCGGTACGCCGAGGCCGGGATCACCGGCGGCAGCGGCCGCAACCTGGGGCAGCCGGCCGGTAGCGGTGCGGGCACGACACGCCGGCTGTTCTACATCGACTGGCCCGTCCTGGACCGGCATCGCGACACCCTCCTCGCCGACGTCGACCTGTGGCTGGACGTCCAGGACCCGCAGGCTCCGGCCTGGCTGGACGGCAGCGCCCTGCGCGACGCCCTCGCCGGCCTGGCCCGGCGGCCCTTCCGCACCCGCCCCACCTTCAACACCACCTCCTGGGGCGGGCACTGGGCCCAGGAACGGCTCGGCTTCAACCGCGAGGCGCCCAACACCGCGCTGGGCTACGAGCTCATCGCGCCGGAGAGCGGAATCCTCGTCGGCAGGCCGGACGGCCCGCGGGTCGAGGTCCCGCTGCAGGCGCTGGTCGCGCTGCACCCCGAGGAGGTCCTCGGGGAACCGGTGCACGCGATGTTCGGCACCTCGTTCCCGATCCGCTTCGACTATCTCGACACCGTCGGCGGCGGGAACCTGTCCGTGCACTGCCATCCGCAGTCGGACTACATGCGGCGGGTGTTCGGCTGGCCGTACACCCAGCACGAGACCTACTACATGATGCTCGGCGGGCCTGGCAGCCAGGTGTTCCTGGGGCTGCGCGAGGGCGCCGACCTCGCGGCCTTCCGGCGGGAGGCGGACCGGGCGGTGCATGAGGGCGTGGCGTTCGACATCGAGCGCTATGTGCAGACCTTCCCCGCCGACCGGCACCAGCTCTTCCTCATCCCGGGCGGCACCCCGCACGGCAGCGGCGCGGGCAACGTCGTCCTGGAGATCAGCGCGACGCCGTACCTGTACAGCCTTCGCTTCTACGACTGGCTGCGCAAGGACCGGGACGGCAGGCAGCGGCCGGTCCACGTGGGCCACGCGTTCGAGAACCTGGATCCGGCCCGCTCCGGGGAGGCCGTGGCCAGGGACCTGGTCCAGGAACCCCGCACGCTGCGCTCGGGCGAGGGCTGGCGCGAGGACGTCATCGGGCGTCTTCCTGAGATGTTCTTCGAGGTGCGGCGCCTCGAACTGGCACCGGAGGCCGTCATCGACGACGACACGGAGCACCGCTTCCATGTCGTCAACGTCGTGGCGGGCGACGGGATCCTGCTGGAGACGAGCGACGGGCACCGTCGGGAGCTGGCGTACGCCGAGACCCTGACCGTGCCCGCCGCGGTCGGCGCCTACCGGGTGCGGGCCCTCGGTGCGGGCCCGGTGCGGTACGTCAAGGCGCTGGTGCGATGAGCCCCGGCGACGGGACCGTCGTACCGGTGCTGGAGGTCGGCGGCACCCATGTGACCGCGGCGAGCGTGGACGTCGGAAGCCGCGCCCTGCGGGAAGACCGGTCGTTCCGGGAGGCGATGGACGGTGACGGCAGCGCCGAGGACATCGTGTCGGCCCTGGTCCGCTGCGCCGCCCGGCTGTCCGTGCGGGGCCCGGCCCGGTGGGCGGTGGCGCTGCCCGGTCCCTTCGACTACGAGCGGGGCATCGGCCGGTACGAGGGGGTCGGCAAGTTCGACTCCCTGCGCGGGTTCGATCTCCGGGCCGCGCTGACGTCGGCGCTGCCCGGCGCCCGTGGTGTGAGCTTCTGGAACGACGCGGACGCGTTCGTCCTCGGCGAGTGGTGGGCCGGGGCGGCGCGCGGGCACCGGCGCGCCGTCGGGATCACCCTCGGAACCGGGGTGGGCTCCTGCTTCCTGCGCGACGGCCGCATCGTCCGGCACGGGCCGGGGGTCCCGCCGGACGGGCGGGTCCACGCCCTGCGGTACGCGGACGCCCCGCTCGAGGAGACGGTGTCCAGACGCGCCATGCGCCGGGCCTACGCCCGGTCCACCGGCCAACAGGCGCCGGACGTACGGGAGATCGCCCGCCGGGCGCGGCAGGGGGACCGTGCCGCGGCCGGTGTGTTCGCCGGGGCGTTCCGTGCGCTGGGAAGCGTGCTCGGGCCGTGCGTCGCGGCCTTCGAACCGACGGTTCTCGTGGTCGGGGGTGCCATCGCGGGGGCCTGGGACCTCGTCGCCGAACCGCTGCGGGCCGGGCTCGCCGAGGCGGGCGGGGTCCGCGACGGGCAGCTCGTCGTCGCCGCGGCGCGACAACCGGCCAGAGCCCCGCTGCTGGGCGCGGCCTACCTGGCCACGACGTACGGACGAGCGGCCGCACCCGGCCGCTCGGAATCACCCGCTCGCCATGGGCGGGACACCGGATGAGAAGACCGGATGAGAAGAAAGGTCACACCGCAGTGACATCCTCACTTCGTTACCGGAGACGCGTCAGCACGCTGCTGGCCGCGGCGCTCGTGGCCATCGGCCTGACCGCCGTCCAGGGCGGTTCGTCCGCCGCCGCACAGACCGCCGGTGATCCCACGCCGGCCCAGGCGCTGCGTACCGTGGCGCAGTTCCGGGGCGTGTGGGACTCCCCGCCCACCACGCTGGCGAACGGCGAGACCGTCGACGCCCCGCTGCTGGGCAACGGCGACGTCGGCGTCGCGGTCGGCGGGTCCATCGACGACCAGACCTTCTACCTCGGCAAGAACGACTTCTTCTCCACCGCCACCAACGGCATCGAGCCGCTGGGCCGGATCGTGCTCTCCGTCCCGGGCCTGGCCGGCTCCGGCTATCACGTCGTGCAGAACATCGCGCAGGCGCAGGTCGAGGGCACCTACACGCTCGACGACGAGAAGCTCTCGTCCACGAGCTGGGTCTCGGCGACCCGGAACCTGTTCGTCACCACCCTGCGGCTGTCCGGCTCACGCTCGCAGCAGGCGACCGTCACCGTGCAGGACGGGCACGGGAAGACCCCGGCGACGTCGAGCAGGAACGGCGTACTCGACGCCGACGTGCAGGCCGGCACCACCGACGCACCGGGCAACCCCCAGGCCCGTATCGCGACGAGCGTGCGCGGCAGCGCCGCGAGCGTGTCGGGCAACCGGATCAGCCTGACCCTCAGGCCCGGCGTGACCTACACCGTCGCCGCGGCGATACAGAGCAGCCACGACACGTCCCGCTACCAGTCCGTCGCCCACGCGGCGGCCGCCGCGCTGACCGACGGCTCGCCGGCCAAGCTGTACGCGGCCCACGAGTCCTGGTGGCGGGAGTACTGGTCCCGGTCGTTCGTGCAGATCCCCGACCAGGCCGTGGAGAAGAGCTGGTACGGCTCGCTCTATCTGCTGGGCTCGGTCTCGCGCGCCGGGAAGTACGCCCCGGGCCTGTGGGGTAACTGGATCACCGGGGACATGAACTGGTACGGCGACTACCACGCCAACTACAACTACGAGGCGGCGTTCTACCCGGCGCTGTCGACCAACCACGTGGCCCAGATGGGTTCCTACGACGACCCGATCCTGGACTGGATGCCCAGAGGCAAGGCGAAGGCCGCGGCGGCCGGCTACCAGGGCGTGCTCTACCCCGTGGGCATCTCGCCCAACGGCACCAGCGCCGCCGACGACCTGTACAACCAGAAGTCCGACGCCGTGAACTTCGCCAGCGACATGGTCATGAAGTACGAGTACACCCGCAGCGCCTCCTACGCGCGCAAGGTCCTTCCCTACCTCGAACAGGTCGGGCTGTTCTGGCAGCACTACCTGACCTGGGACGCGGCCACGGGCACGTACATCATCGAGAACGACGCGCCGCAGGAAGGCGGCGTGTACCCGCAGACCAACAGCATCCTCTCGCTCGGGCTGGTGCACCTGCTGTTCCAGGGCCTGATCGACATGAGCCGCGACCTGCACATCAACGACTCGCTCGTCCCGACCTGGCAGCACATCGACAGCAACCTGGCGCCGCTGCCCACGATGTCGCGGAACGGCCAGACCGTCTTCCGGCAGACCTCCGAGGGCTCGGGCTGGGTCAGTGACGGCAACGACGTCGCCGTCCAGGCCGTCTACCCCGGTCTGCAGGTCGGGCTGAACAGTTCGGCCGACCTGCTCCAGACCGCCCGGAACACCGTCGCGCAGCTGAACAACTGGCACAGCGACAACTCCCCGGCCACCCTGTACGCGGCCGCGGCGATGGTCGGCTACAACCCCAGCACACTGATGGACGAGCTGCACGCCGAGGCCACCGCCTACTCGTACCCGAACATGGCGGTGCACCACTACGGCGGCGGCATCGAGAACCTCAACGTCACCACCTCGGGGCTCGACGAGATGCTCCTCCAGTCCGTGCAACACGACATCAAGGTCTTCCCGAACTGGCCCACCGACTCCAACGCCAAGTTCGGCGGCCTGCTCGCCTACGGCAACGTCCTGGTCTCCAGCAGCATCCGGAACGACGCCGTCGAATACGTCCGGCTCACCAGCCGGTCCGGCGGGAACGTCACGGTCACCAACCCGTGGCCCGGCAAGACCGTGGAGTACTACGCGGACGGCGTCCACAAGGGCACCCTCTCGGGCACCACGATCAAGCTGCACACCACCGTCGGCGAGACCGTCGACCTCGCCCCGGCCGGCACCAGCGAGGCCACCGTCCGGCACGAGTTGTCCCAGCCGGCCAAGGCCGCGACCACCACGTCGCTCACCACCGGCTTCGAGACCGGGCAGACCCAGCCGACCTGGACCGACACCGTCGACAACGCCGACACCCACGGCGACGGCAACTACGGCATCACCGGCCTGTGCTGCGGCCTCACGGGGCCCCAGGCAACCGTGCGCACCGGCGAACAGGCCCACACGGGCGACGCCGCGCTGATGTACTCGGGCTACGCCAACGGCGGTTCGTACGACCACGCCTACATGCAGGTCTACGGCTTCAACGGCGCGCCGCTCACCGTGCGCGGCGACACCACGCTCAGCTACTGGATCTTCCCGCAGTCGAACGCCACCACCCCGTGGGTGGACGCCGGTTCCGACAACAGCACGTGCGTCGCCGTCGACCTGGTCTTCACCGACGGCAGCAGCCTGCGGGACTCCGGTGCCACCGACGGGTCCGGCAACGGGATCCATCCGGCCCGGCAGTGCGGGCACCTGACGCCGGACACCTGGAACCACGTGTCCGTGGACCTCGGCGCGGTCAAGGCGGGGCAGGCGATCGGCAAGATCCTCCTGGGCTTCGACCACGGGGGCGCCACGGGTGGGTACCGCGGCTACGTCGACGACGTGAGCATCGGCTGACGCCGAGGATCCGCGGAGGTGGGCCGGCGGCTGCCGTCGGTCCACCCCCGTGGTGCGTCGGTGGTCAGGCCGTCTCGGGGAGGGCGACGTGGACATAGGTCTTGGTCTCCTGGAACTCGGCGAGGGACAGCGGTCCGCGCAGCCGGCCCAGGCCGCTCTGCTTGACGCCGCCCTCGGGGAAGCCCTCGTCCAGCACGAACCAGGAGTTGGTCCAGACGGTGCCCGCCCGTACCGCGCGGCCGACCCGCCGGGCGCGGTCGCCGTCGCGGGTGAAGACGGCGGCCGCCAGGCCGAACTCGGTCGCGTTGGCGCGGTACACCGCCTCGGCCTCGTCGTCGAAGACCTCGAAGGTGGCGACCGGTCCGAAGACCTCCTCCTGGACCAGGGTGGCGTCGAGGTCGGCGATCTCGATCAGGCTGGGGCGGTAGAACGCGCCCGCGGCGAGCGGTCCTTCGGTGACCGGTCCGCCGCGCACGACGGCCTTGCCGCCCTGTTCCAGGGACTCCTCGACGAGGGCGTCGACCCGGCGCACGGCGTTACGGTCGACGAGCGGGCCCATCTGCGAGCCTTCGTCGTCCCCGGGACCGACGACGACCGACTCCAGGGCGGCACTCAGCCGTGCGCGGACCCGGTCGGCGATGGAGCGGTGGACGAGGATGCGGCTGCCGGCCATGCAGAACTGACCGGCCCCCAGGGTGACGCCCAGCGTCAGCAGGGGCAGGGCGTGGTCGAGGTCGGCGTCCTCGAAGAGGATCATGGGGGTCTTGCCGCCCAGCGCCATGTTCATCCGCTTCAGGGTGACCGCGCCGGTGGCGACCACCAGCCGGCCGATGGCGGTGCTGCCGGTGTAACTGACCGCGTCCACCTCGGACGAGGCGGCCAGGAACGGGGCCCCGGTGTTGCCGGACTCGGTGAACATGTTGACCACCCCGGCGGGAAGCGAGGGCACCTCGGAGATGATGCGCGCCATCAGCGCGTTGGTCAGTGCCGTCTGCCCCGGCAGCTTCACCGCCACGGCGTTGCCCGCGGCCAGGGCGGGGCCGAGCGAGCGCAGGAGCAGCGCGATCGGCGACTCCCACGGCACGATGATCGCCACGACGCCCAGGGGCTCGCGCAGGCTGCTGAACCAGATGTGCCGGTCGGTCTGCGCGAACGATCCCGTGTCGGTGGTCAGGTCGGCGATCGCGTATCTCAGCGCGCCGGTCGCGAACCGCGCCTCCAGCCGGGCCTCGCGGAGCAGCTTGCCGTTCTCCGCGGTGAGGACCCGGGCCAGTTCCTCGGCATGGGCGTCGAAGGCGGCCGCCAGCTCGGTGAGTACCGTGCGGCGCAGGTCCCGGTCCGTGGACCAGGCGGTCGAGGCGAAGGCGCGGCGGGCCGCGGCCACGGCCGCCACCGCTTCCGCGCGCCCGCCGTCCGCGTACTCCCCCACGACCTCGCCGTTGGCCGGATTGACCGACTCGGAGACAGCGGCCGAGTCCCGCCACTGCCCGCCTATCCAGTGCCGGGCCGTCCCGTCGTTGTCGTACATCGCGTCACTACCTCCACGGCACCGGGCTTCACACCGAGTTGTGTACCCCTCCCAGCGAGAGACTAGGAGCCGTATACTTGCTTTGTAAAGCAAATCTTGATGGCGCGGTGGGAATCCACTGCGTGGGCAGGACAAGCCTGTTGCGGGGCACATCGACAGCCGGACGTGCGGCCGATCATCCTGGGGACAGCGACTCGGCGACCGGCCGGGGCCGGAGCGGCAGGACTGAGGTGTGAAGGTGACGGACGGACCCGCCGACGGTCTCGCCAAGCTCGTCGCCGGTCTCCTGGAGCGAGCGGACGAACTCGGCGACGCCATGGCCGAGCGCATCCGGTCCGAGGCCAGCGACCACGGCGGGAACTGCGTTCCGCTGGCGGAACTGCGCGAGTCGTGCCGCGTGGAGCTGCGCAACGTGCTGCGGGCGCTCGCCGGAGAGGCCCCGCTCGACCCCTCGCTCGGCGCCGACACCGGACGCAGACGCGCCCGGCAGAACGTGCCGGAGACCACGCTGATCGCCAGCTACCGCGTGGGCATCAGGTTCATCTGGGAACTGCTGATCGCGGAGGCGGCCGAGACCGGCCTGGTCGACCACGAAGGCCTGGTCACCGCGGTGTCCTCGATCTGGGCCGTGCAGGACAGGCTGATCGAGGAAACCATCGCCGGGCACCGCGAGGCCACGACCGAACTGCTCCGCAACGCCGAGCAGGAGCGCTCCGCGCTGCTCGAAGCCCTCCTCACCAACCGCAGCCTCGACGCCGGCACGCTGCTGGCGGCCATCGACGTGCTGCGCATGCCGCGCTACGGCCGGTTCGCGGTGGTGGCGGCGGAGGTGTCGTCGTTCGGCCGCCACCCGCTTGCCCGGACCGAACAGGCCCTGCGCAGAAGCGGTATCCACTCGGTCTGGCATCTGCGCCCGGACACCCACGTCGGCATCGTCCAGCTCGGCACGGAGCGGCAGTACGACCAGCTCGTCGAGGTGCTGGAGGGCGAGGCGGTCAGCAGGACCGGCGTCAGCCCGCCGTACGAGGACCTGTACGACACCGGCACCAGCCTCTGGTACGCGAAGACCGCCATGCAGGGCGGGCGTGCGGGCGGCTGCGCCGTCACCGTGTTCGACGACTGCCTGGTGGCGGTCACCGCGGCGGCCGCGCCGGAGATCAGCCGGCGCCTGGCCCGCAACGTCTTCGGCCCGCTCGACACCCTCCAGCAGGCCGAACGGGACGTCCTGCTCGACACCCTGGAGACCTGGCTGGCCTGCGGCGGCTCGACCGAGGAGACCGCCCGCCGCATGTACTGCCATCCGAACACCGTGCGCCAGCGCTTCCGCCGGATCACCGAGTACACCGGCCGTTCGACCTCCGAGCCGCACGGGATCGCCGAGCTCTGCATCGCGCTCTACGCGCTCAGGCAGAACCCGCTTCGCACGACAGAGACCCCGTAGCCGAGACCGCCCGCGCGACCGCGGGCACGGCGCACCTTCATCACCCCTCACCCTCACCCTCACCCTCACCCTCACTTCCAGGAAAGGCGTGTCCGTCATGGCCGAGATGTTCTACGACGACGATGCGGATCTGTCCGTCGTCCAGGGCCGGAAGGTCGCCGTGATCGGATACGGCAGCCAGGGGCACGCCCACGCGCTGTCCCTGCGGGACTCCGGTGCGGACGTCCGCGTCGGGCTGCGGGAGGGCTCCGCCTCGCGGGCGCGGGCCGAGGCGCGGGGACTGCGCGTGCTCACCCCGGAACGGGCCGCCGCCGAGGCGGACGTCGTCATGATGCTCGTGCCGGACCCGGTCCAGGCCGACGTCTACACCGCGGCGGTGGAGCCCCGGTTGCGGCCCGGCGACGCGCTGTTCTTCGCCCACGGGTTCAACGTCAGCTTCGGGTTCATCGATCCGCCGATGGACGTGGACGTGGTGATGGTGGCGCCGAAGGGGCCGGGACACCTGGTGCGCCGCCAGTACGAGAAGGGCCTGGGCGTGCCGTGCCTGGTGGCCGTCGACCACGACGCCACCGGGGGCGCGCTGGCGCTCGGGCTCTCCTACGCCAAGGCCATCGGCGGCACCCGGGCCGGGGTCGTCCTGAGCACCTTCACCGAGGAGACCGAGGCGGACCTGTTCGGCGAGCGGGCCGTACTGGCGGGCGGGACCAGCGCGTTGGTGAAGGCCGGGTTCGAGACGCTGGTGAACGCCGGGTACCAGCCGGAGGTCGCGTACTTCGAGTGCCTGCACGAACTCAAGCTGATCGTCGACCTCATGTACGAGGGCGGCCTGGAGAAGATGCGCCGGTCCATCTCCGAGACCGCCGAGTGGGGCGACTACGTCAGCGGGCCGCGCATCGTCACGGACGCGGTCAAGGCCGAGATGCGGGAGATCCTCGCGGAGATCCAGGACGGGTCCTTCGCGGCCGCGTGGATGACCGAGTACCGGGCGGGCCTGCCCCGGTACCACGAGTACCGGAAGGCCGACGGCGAGCATCTGCTGGAGACCACCGGCCGTGAGCTGCGCAAGCTCATGAGCTGGGTGGACCAGAGCCGCTGAGCCCCCGGCCCGGGGTTCCCGGGCCGAAGCACCCCTGTCCGTCCCGGCTCCCGCGGACCGGCGCCGTGCGTCCCCGTGCGCGCACCGCTTCGCGCGATGACGCCTGCCCGCGTCCCGGGCCCACCGACCGGAAGAAACGGAAGACACCAGACCGCCATGTCCGACTCTCCCCCCACCTGGAACGTCCAGCGCTGGACCCTCGCCGTGGTGTGCACGGCGACGTTCATGCTCCTCCTCGACCTCACCGTCGTCTTCGTGGCCCTGAGCAGCATCCAGTCGGACTTCCACGCCGGCCTGGGCTCCCTGCAGTGGGTCGTCGACGCCTATACCGTGCCGCTCGCCGGGCTGCTGCTCACCGCGGGCACCGGCCGGCCGGGATCGGGGAGATCGGCGAAC
>NZ_JAGXJL010000303.1:0-268 GCF_019091475.1 Streptomyces sp. GbtcB6
ACACAAAAAATTGGGTGATAGGGGTGCATAACATGATTTTAGTCTACAAAAGAACTTTTTTTTGGACAAAATTATTGGTTAAACTGTCGTAGGGTGTTTGGGGTGCGTCAAACGCGAAAAAATATCCAAGTTGAAAAAAATCACTTCAAACGGCCAACTGAATCAAAAGTTATTAATTCCAAAATTTTTAAAAAAAATTCACGCAAAGTTTAGCCCTTTTTCTGTTTTTTTTTTCATTTATTCTGGTCCTTAAATTATTGTTTCATTT
>NZ_JAGXJL010000304.1:0-268 GCF_019091475.1 Streptomyces sp. GbtcB6
GGAGGACCGGACCCCATCCGGGACCGGCCTAAGAAGTGACCAAGGTTGGAAAAATAAAAACTGTTGGCATGATCACCCCATCGAAAAGGGGGCATCCTAAACCTCTGAAGCTGTTCATCAAACTCTACTGGCCTACAGCCAGAATAGTCCTGAACGGAAGGGACACGATGAATAGTTAGTGGGGACTTACCAGCTTCAGAAGTGCTGGCGTTTGGAGCCCCAGTGTTAGGGACCGAGAATGGAAGCTTGGGCCGGGAGGTTGTCTGCT
>NZ_JAGXJL010000305.1:0-268 GCF_019091475.1 Streptomyces sp. GbtcB6
TGAGAGAGAAACTTTATGATTTTCGAAATCTACAAAGAAAGAAGAGAAGAGAGTAATTTGACAATGAAAACTTAGGTTAATTCTCTCTTTTCATCATTTTCTTTATATAGGCTTAACTTAGGGCTAGGTTAGATGAGATTGGGCTTGAAATAAAGACTTGGGCTGAATCTTCTTTTTAGGGTCAAATATACGGGTTTTAGAGTTAGATTTTTGCTACTTTATTTCAACTAATGAAATAAAAGTGTCTTTTTCTAATTTTAACACTTTT
>NZ_JAGXJL010000306.1:0-267 GCF_019091475.1 Streptomyces sp. GbtcB6
TTTCAGGATTTGATTAGTGGTTGAGTGATGATGATTTCTTAGTAGAGTAATTTAGATGTTTTCTTAAGAAAAGATAAGAAATTTGATTTGAGTTGCTTATCTGGTTGATGTGTTACTCTGCATTTGATATTTGTATCGTAATGACTTTTTGTTATAAGTTGTTTCCTTCTGTAATGTCCCCGTGGGAGTATTAATTATTTAGGTAATTATTTGTAATTCTAGTTGTTTATCAAAACATGTTATCTGAAAGCATTTCATTTTTTGGTA
>NZ_JAGXJL010000307.1:0-267 GCF_019091475.1 Streptomyces sp. GbtcB6
TCTTACCATTTCCAACAGTCAATATGTCCTGGCTAGTGTATTGTGTTGCTGAAGAAGCTCAAGGTGGCAGAGTGTAGCACCGCTAGGACAAATTTGCCTACCACTTAAAGTGGGACAAGCTCCAATAAGCATAACATTAATGGCATAATCCTTAGTGATTGATGCCCCTTTAGCTTTTAACATCATGTTAGGCTGACCAGTCTTATATGACTTAAAAGTTGTCACATTAGTATTACACATGTGCATTAAGATCTCAACTAAAAGTGG
>NZ_JAGXJL010000308.1:0-267 GCF_019091475.1 Streptomyces sp. GbtcB6
TAATCTAATTAATCTTTATTGAACTAGTAACTAGTATATTATTCGCCGTTATACTTACTTTAAAGAGGTTATTACTAAATTATTGTTTCCTATACGTATAGATTGGATCGGGCGCTTATAAGTCGGCAATACTCCTCTTAATATTATATTATAGGTATATAAATTATTTATACATTAATATAATTAGTTAAAAGCTACCCTCCCTACTACGAATTTTCCCGGTATATTTTTTAAAATATATACTAAATAGTTTAGAGCCTAGTATAG
>NZ_JAGXJL010000309.1:0-266 GCF_019091475.1 Streptomyces sp. GbtcB6
CTCAATCGTATTTATATGGTCAATATCTTCCTGGGTAGGAGATTCTTTTGACTTAAGTTCCTCCAGCACCGTTTTAAGCTCTTGAGTTTTATCTTCTGTTTTCTGAATTTCATTTTGGATTAAATCAATTTTTTTCTCATCGTTCATAAGGTCAATTAATTTTGCCAAACGCACAAGATCACTTTGTTTGAATTCAACTATCATAGATTTCTTGCTGTTCAGCTCACGTTCCCTTATATCTTCAACACCGGAAATGACAATCCCTT
>NZ_JAGXJL010000310.1:0-266 GCF_019091475.1 Streptomyces sp. GbtcB6
GGAAGGTGGGTCGTGACATTCAATGGAGGGTAAAATCAGTAAGTTCAAACAAGAATTCTTTGTGGGGAGCTTGCCCTGATGTGAAGCTTAAGGTGGGCAATGTGGTGGAAGAAATCAATGTTTTTGTTCATGAATCTTTACCATGTTCTCTTCTTCTTGGCAAACCTTTCATTACTGAATGGAGATTGCAGACTAAGGTTCTTGATGATGGTACTCACATGGCCAAAGTCAAGAGTAAGGATAATCTTCGTGTTATTCACTTTCGT
>NZ_JAGXJL010000311.1:0-266 GCF_019091475.1 Streptomyces sp. GbtcB6
GTTAAGTTTTTGTCATTGCTGTGTGCCATTACTGTACATTGGATGTGACCAACCCTGGTTTTTGTTGAGTGAGGATGTGGTGGATTTTCGATTTGACCACTTAGCTGAAGACGAAATTGAATGACGTTACTTAATTTTCGTAAGTTTGTGTATACTTAATTATTGATTGATATTCAGTCAAAAAAATTATTGATTGATATCAGTGTTAATTTTTCCTATAATTATGGTTTCTACATTTATAGCATTTAATTTAATTTGCATTTTCT
>NZ_JAGXJL010000032.1:0-109884 GCF_019091475.1 Streptomyces sp. GbtcB6
AGGTCGTGCGAGACGAAGAGATACGCCAGCCCCAGCTCGTCCTTCAGCCGCTGCAGCAGATCGAGCACCCCCGCCTGGACGGAGACGTCCAGCGCGGACACCGGCTCGTCCAGCACGAGCAGTTCCGGCTCGACGGACAGCGCGCGGGCGAAGCCGATCCGCTGCCGCTGCCCGCCGGAGAACTCGTGCGGGTACCGCTCCGCGTCCGCCGGATCGAGCCCGACCTGCGCCAGCAGCTCCCGTACCCGGCGCCCGGCCACGGCCCGGCCGGCGCCCTGCGTCCGCAGCGGCTCGGCGACGACGTCCCCGACCGGCATCCGGGGATCGAGCGAGGCCATCGGGCCCTGGAAGACGATCTGGATCCGCCGGCGCAGCGCCCTGGCCTCCGCCTTGCCCAGCGTGCCCGGCTGCTGCCCGAACAACTCGATCGAGCCGCCCTCCGGCCGGGCCAGTTCCAGCAGTTCGAAGAGGGTCGTCGACTTCCCGGACCCCGACTCGCCGACCAGCGCGAGCGTCTCGCCCCGCCGCACCTCCAGATCGACGCCGTCCACGGCGTACACGGTGCCGACGCGGCGCCGGAAGGCGGTGCCCTTGAGGACGGGGAAGGTGCGGGTCAGTCCGCGCACCCTGAGCACCGGCTCCCCGCTGCCCGGCCGGGGCCGGCGCGTCGCGTCGAGGCGGGGCACCGCAGCCAGGAGTTCCCTGGTGTAGGGCTCGCGGGGCCGCCGGAAGACGTCGTCCACGGTGCCCTGCTCGACGACCCGCCCGTCGCGCATCACGGCGACCCGGTCGGCCGTCCCGGCGATGACCCCGAGGTCGTGGCTGACCAGCAGCAGCGCCGCCCCGGTCGCCTGCCGGGCGGTCCGCAGCACGTCCAGGACCTGGGCCTGGATGGTGACGTCGAGGGCGGTGGTCGGTTCGTCGGCGAGGATCAGGTCGGGGTCGTTGGCCATCGCCATGGCGATCATCGCGCGCTGGCGCATGCCGCCGGAGAACTCGTGCGGGAACGACCTGGCGCGCAGGGCGGGCTCCGGGATCCCGACCAGGTCGAGGAGTTCGACGGCACGCTCGGCCGCCCGCTCCCGGGACACGTCCTGGTGGGCGCGTACGGCCTCGGCGATCTGGTCGCCGATCCGGTAGACGGGCGTGAACGCGGAGAGCGGATCCTGGAAGACCATGGCGACGCGGCGGCCGCGGATCCGGGTCAACTCCCGGTCGGGCAGGCCGAGAAGCTCGGTTCCGTCCAGTCGTACGGAACCGCGCACGGCCGCGTTGCCGGGCAGCAGGCCGAGGACGGCCAGGGCGGTCGCGGACTTCCCGGACCCCGACTCCCCGACGAGACCCAGGACTTCACCCCGGCGCACGGTCAGGCGGACCTCGCGCACCGCCGGACGTCCGTCGAAGTCGACGTCCAGACCGGCCACTTCGAGCAGGGGCGTGGTGCTCATCGGGTTCCTCCCCGGGCGGTCGGGTCCAGTGCGTCCCGCAGGCCGTCGCCCACCAGGTTCACGGCCAGCACGAACAGCACCAGCAGCCCGGCGGCGAAGAAGAACATCCAGGGATACGTCACCGCCGCGCTCGTCCCGGAGGCGATCAGGGTGCCCAGGGACACGTCGGGCGGCTGGACGCCGAAGCCGAAGTAGGACAGCGCGGTCTCGCTCATCACGGCGCCGCCGACCTGGATGGTCGCGTCGATGATGAGGAAGGAGGCGATGTTGGGCAGGATGTGCCGCCAGATGATCCGGAAGGGGCCCACGCCCATGAAGCGGGCGGCGCGCACGAACTCACGCTCCTTGAGGGACAGGGTCATGGACCGCACCACCCGTGCGGTGATCATCCAGCCGAAGACGGCGAGCAGCCCGACGAAGGCGAACCAGCCGCCGGAGCGCAGTCTGGGCGAGATGATCGCGATGACCAGGAAGGAGGGGAAGACCAGCAGCAGGTCGACGAAGAACATCAGCAGCCGGTCGGCCCAGCCCCCGAAGTAGCCCGCGCAGGCACCGACCAGCGAGGCGAGGCCGGTGGCGAGCACGGCCACCAGCAACCCGATGACCAGGGACTTCTGGAGTCCGCGCACGGTCTGCGCGAACACGTCCTGGCCGATCCGGTTCGTCCCCCACCAGTGGTCGGTGCTGGGCGCGGCACGCAGCGCGGTGTAGTCGATGTGGCTGTACGACCACGGGGTGACGAACGGGCCGGCGAAGGCCAGCAGGAAGAGCAGCAGGAGGACGACGGCGCCGGCGAGGGCGGTGCGGTCGCGCAGGAAGCGGCGCAGGACGACGGTGCCGCGGCCGGCCGGGGCCTTGTCCGGGACCGCCTTTTCGGGGCCCTCCGGTTCGAGGCCCTCCGGGGGTGTTTCGAGAGCGGTACTCATGACGCCTGCCGGATGCGCGGGTCGAGGGCGGCGTGCAGCAGGTCGGCGAGGAAGCCGGACAGGAGCACGGTGACGGCGGCGAAGACGTTGACGGCGACGACCGAGTTGACGTCGTTCTTGCCGATGGAGTCGATGAACCACTCGCCCATGCCGTGCCAGCCGAAGATCGTCTCGGTGAAGGTGGCGCCGGTGAACAGGGCGAGGAAGCCGTAGGAGAAGTAGGTCGACATGGGGATGAGGGCGGTGCGCAGCCCGTGCTTGAGCAGCACCGTCCGCCGCCCCAGCCCCTTCGCCCGCGCGGTGCGCAGATAGTCGGAGCCGAGGACGTCGAGCATGGTGTTGCGCTGGTAGCGGCTGTAGCTCGCGACGGCGAAGAGGGCGACGGAGAGGGTGGGCAGCAGGAGGTGTACGGAGCGGTCCTTCAGGATCGTCCAGAAACCGCCGGTCAGGCCGGGGCTCTTCTCCCCCGTGAACTGGATGAGATCGGTGCCGGTGCTCTGGTTGAACCAGATCGCGCCGGTCTTGAGCAGGATGGCCAGCAGGAACACGGGCGTGGAGAGCAGTGCGAAGGAGGCGACGGTGACCGCGCGGTCGCTGAGCCGGTACTGCCGTACGGCCGTCCAGGCGCCGGCCAGGACGCCCGCGACCGTGCCGAGGACGGTGCCGGCCAGCAGCAGCCGCAGGCTGACGCCGAGCCGGCGGCCGAACTCGGCGTTGACGGAGGTGCCGTCGATGGTCTGCCCGAGGTCGCCGCGCACCGCGTGGCCCGCCCAGTGCAGGAAACGGGAGAGCAGCGGGTCGTGGTCGTTGACGCCGATCTCGGTCAGGTGATGGTTCACCGAGGCCGCGGGGATCGGCGGTTGCCGCCCGGCGTAGTACGCGCGCGGGTCGAGCGCGAGGGACGCCAGCAGGTAGGAGAGGCAGACGGCGGCCAGCAGCAGCACGGCGTAGTAGCCGAGGCGTTTGGCCAGGTAGGCAGGCACAGAAGAAATGGTGTAGTCCTCCTGTTGCCACATCATGAAGAGAACATGTCAGAAATCCGGGAGGTCTCCCCCGGCGGTCACGGCCCGTTCTACGTTCGGCGCATCCGCTCCCGTTCTCCGCGAAGGAACCCCCACATGCGCCCGCCCCTGCGCTCCACCACCGCCACTGCCTGGCTCGCCGCCACCGCGGCGACGGCGTTGCTGGTGACCGGCTGCGGCTCCTCGGACGACGGCAAACCCGTCGCCCAGAAGAGCGCGGCCCCGGCCGGCAGCCAGCAGATCAACGCCCATCCGCTGAGCGACATCAAGCAGGGCGGCACCCTCAAGCTGCCCATCTCGCAGTGGATCGCCGACTTCAACCGCTACACCGCCAACGGCAACCAGGGCGACGCCGCCGATATCAACGAGCTGGTCGAACCCGACCTGTTCGACGCGGACGCCCAGGGCGACAGCCACGTCAACAAGAACTTCCTCAGCTCCGCCGAGGTCACCTCGACCAGCCCGCAGACGGTCGTCTACAAGCTCAACCCGAAGGCCCGGTGGTCCGACGGAAAGTCCCTGAGCTGGCGCGACTTCAAAGCCGTATGGCAGGCGCAGAACGGGAAGAACAAGGCGTACGAGGCCGCCGACACCTCCGGATACGAGCAGATCACCACCGTCGAGCAGGGCGCCGACGCCCACCAGGTCAAGGTCGTCTTCGCCGGCCCGTACGCCGACTGGCAACGGCTGTTCGACCCGCTGCTGCCGGCCACCGCGATCGACACACCCGACAAGTTCAACAAGGGCTGGACCGAGAAGATCCCGGTCACCGGCAACGCCTTCAAGATCTCGTCGTACGACAGGACAGCGCAGACGATCACGGCGGTGCCCGATCCGCACTGGTGGGGGACGAAGCCCAAGCTGGACTCGATCGTCTTCCGCGCGCTGGACTACACGGCTTGGACGGACGCCTACCTCAACAAGGAGATCGACTACGCCTCCGCGATCCTCCCCGAGGACTACAAGCGGCTCAGCAAGGCGGCCGGCACCGACATCCGGGTCGGCGCCCGCTGGGACGAGGTGCACATCGAGATCAACGGCGCACACGGGCCGCTCAAGGACGTCCGGGTCCGCCAGGCCCTCCAGCACGCCATCGACCGCAAGGCCATCGCCACCGCCTTCGGCAAGGACCTCCCCGTCGAACTGAAGACGTACGGCAACCACTTCTTCATGCCCAACCAGGCCGGCTACCAGGACAACTCCGGCGGCTACGCCACATACGACCTGAAGAAGGCGGGCGAACTGCTGGACGCGGCGGGCTGGAAGCTCCAGGGCGACAAGCGCGTCAAGGACGGCAGGCAGCTCACCCTCGGCTACACGCTCAGCGCCGGTTCCACCTCCGCGCAGGTCGACCAGTCCGAGCTGGTCCAGGCGCAGCTGGCGCAGGCCGGCATCAAGGTCGACATCCAGAAGGTGCCGAGCGACGACTACTTCTCGAAGTACGTCACCATCGGCAACTTCGACCTGACCAGCTTCCGCTGGGTCGACCAGACGTTCCGTTCCCAGGCGTACCCGATCTACCGGCAGCCTTCGGGCAAGAACCTCTACGAGAACTACGGCTCGGTGGGCTCACCGGAGATCGACGCGCTGCTGACGAAGGCGGGCGGGACCACGGACACGGCCGCCGCGAACAAGCTGTACAACGAGGCCGACGCGAAGATCTGGGCGCTGGGCCACTCCATCCCGCTCTACCAGCGCCCGCAGGTGCTGGCGGTCCGCTCCGACCTGGCGAACTTCGGCGCGACCGGACTGGCCTCCGACGACTACACGAAGGTGGGCTGGCTCAAATAGCCCTGTCCGGCAGGGTCCTGTCCTGCACGGGCTGCCGGTGGAGGGCTCCGCGGACCAGGTCCGCCACCGCGCCGTCCACCGGGGGCGCGGCCACGCAGGACAGGGCGAGCCGTACGGCCAGCTCGCAGGAGCGGGCCAGCTCGCCGTCCGTCCTGACCGCGCCGGTCCCGGAGAGCACGGCCACCGCCCGGTCCCGCACCATCTGCACGAAGTCGCCGGGTGAGGGCAGCGGCCCGTCCGCCCGGCGCTGCGCGGGCACCGCGGAGGAGGACGGCACGGCGGAGAGCGTCGGCGCGGGCAGCCGCTCGCTCCAGCAGCCGGTGAGCATGGCCCGTACGAGCGCGTTCTCGCGGGCCGTGGAGGTCATCCACTCGGCGGTCGCGGTGAGCCGCTCGCGCGCCTCGGCATGGCTCCCCAACGCCCGTTCGACCCCGGCGAGATACCCGTCGGCCTCCCGGCGCACCAGCGCCCTCGCCAGGCCTTCCTTGCTGCCGAACTCGTTGTACAGCGTCTGCCGGGACACCCCGGCCACGGCCGCCACGTCGACCATCCGCACGGCAGCCCACGGCCGGCGCGCAAGCGCCGCGTACGCGGCGTCGAGAAGGGATTCCCGGGCTGCAGGCATCATCGCCTCCCTGGGGCGAGCGACTCTGCGCCCAGATTTGACGCGCACGAATCCACTGTCAAGGGTTCGCGAAGGCATCGGGGGGCGCCCTTCGGCCAACACACGCTGGCGCGCCACGCGCCTGCCACGGGCGTACCGCAGGCGTACCGAGGTCGCGGCCCGATCACTTGCCGGCATCACCCGGCCTCCCCTTGTAGCCCCACCCCCACCCCTGCAGATACCGTTCGTCACATGCCGGACTACCTCGATGACCTGCGTCTCGCCCACGTGCTCGCGGACGCGGCCGACGCCGTCACCATGGACCGCTTCAAGGCCCTCGACCTCAAGGTCGAGACCAAGCCGGACCTGACCCCGGTGAGTGAGGCGGACAAGGCCGCCGAGGAGCTGATCCGCAGCCAGTTGCAACGCGCCCGTCCGCGGGACGCGATCCTCGGCGAGGAGTACGGCATCGAGGGCACCGGCCCGCGCCGCTGGGTGATCGACCCGATCGACGGCACCAAGAACTACGTGCGCGGCGTCCCGGTCTGGGCGACCCTGATCTCCCTGATGGAGGCGGCCGAGGGCGGCTACCAGCCGGTCGTCGGCGTGGTCTCCGCGCCCGCGCTGGGCCGTCGCTGGTGGGCCGCAAAGGGGCACGGCGCCTTCTCCGGCCGCAGTCTGTCCTCGGCGACCCGCCTGCACGTCTCCAGGGTCTCGAAACTGGCCGACGCGTCCTTCGCGTACTCCTCGCTGGGCGGCTGGGAGGAGCGGGGGCACCTGAACGGGTTCCTGGACCTCACCCGCGACGTCTGGCGCACGCGCGCGTACGGCGACTTCTGGCCGTACATGATGGTCGCCGAGGGGTCCGTGGACATCTGCGCCGAGCCGGAGCTCTCGCTGTGGGACATGGCGGCCAACGCGATCGTGGTGACGGAGGCCGGCGGCACCTTCACCGGCCTCGACGGCCGTCCGGGCCCGCACAGCGGCAACGCGGCCGCGTCCAACGGCCTGCTCCACGACGAGCTGCTGTCGTACCTCGCCCAGCGTTACTGAAACAGTCTTCTGAGGCACAACGGGGCTGAACGGGGTTACCGACCCCGGCACATATGAGCGCGTGCGCCCTCAATTGGATGCACGCACCCCCTTGTTGACCCTCGCTTTACCTGCCACCCTGAGAGAACCCTCACTTGTGCATTTGTGAATCGCCGCACTATCCCGGCGGTTCCCTAGGAGGTGGCACCCTTCATGCTCGTCCGCGACGCCATGAGCACGGTGGTCCTCACCGTCGGCCCCGCCCACACCCTCCGCCAGGCAGCCGCCCTGATGTCCGCGCGCCGCGTGGGCGCGGCGATCGTCCACGACCCGGACGCCGGTGGCATCGGAATCCTCACCGAACGGGACATCCTCAACTCCGTGGGCCTCGGCCAGAACCCGGACACGGAGCCCATCCACGCCCACACCACCAACGACGTCGTGTTCGCCACCCCGACCTGGACGCTGGAGGAGGCGGCCCGGGCGATGGCCCACGGCGGCTTCCGCCATCTGATCGTCCTGGACGGCGGCGAACCGGCCGGCATCGTCTCGGTCCGCGACATCATCCGCTGCTGGGCCCCGGCCCGCGCACCGCAACCCGTGTAGCGGCCCCTACGGGCATGCCGAACGGGCCGGACCCCGACCTCCCGGGGATCCGGCCCGCCCGCTCACGACAAGCGGTCCAGTACTGGAATGTCAGCCACGCAGGGCCTGGACCGCGGCCTCCAGCCGCTTGCCGAAGTCTCCGTCGGCCTGACGGAAGTTGCCGATCGCGCGCTCGGCGATGTCGTCGCGCGACACCTTGGCGATGAAGCCGGCCAGGTTCCCGATCAGCCGCTCCTGCTCGTCCGCGGACATCAGGCGGTAGAGGTTGCCCGCCTGTACGAAGTCGTCGTCCTCGGCGTGCACGGGTGTGGGGTGGTTGCCGGTGCCGCCGGCGAGACCGTCGTACGGCTGCCACAGCGGACGACCGGTCTGCGCCGGTCCGCCGAAGCTGTTCGGCTCGTAGTTCTTCGCGCCGCCGTGCCGGCCGTCGTACAGGGAGCCGTCGCGGGAGTAGGTGCGCGCCTCGACGGCGTGCGGGCGGTTGACCGGCAGGTGGTCGGCGTTGATGCCCACGCGGTAGCGGTGCGCGTCGCCGTAGGCGAAGAGGCGGCCCTGGAGCATCTTGTCGGGGGACGGGCCGATGCCGGGCACGAAGTGCGCCGGGGAGAAGATCGACTGTTCGACCTCGGCGAAGACGTTCTGCGGGTTGCGGTTCAGCTCCAGCCTGCCGATCTCGATCGGCGGGTAGTCCTCGTGCGGCCACACCTTGGTGAGGTCGAACGGGTTGAAGCGGTAGGTCGCCGCCTCCGCCGCCGGCATGATCTGCACCTGCACGGTCCAGGTCGGGAAGTCCCCGCGCTCGATGGCCTCGCGCAGGTCGCGCTGGTGGCTGTCGGGGTCCGCGCCCGCGAGCCTGTCGGCCTCGGCCTGGGTGAGGTTCCTGATCCCCTGGTCGGTCTTGAAGTGGTACTTGACCCAGAAGACCTCGCCGGCCGCGTTGTTCCACTGGTAGGTGTGCGAGCCGTAGCCGTTCATGTGGCGGTACGACGCCGGGATGCCGCGGTCGCCGAACAGCCAGGTCACCTGGTGTGTGGCCTCGGGGCTGAGCCCCCAGAAGTCCCAGACGTTGTCCGCCTCCTGGCTGCCCGTGTACGGGTCGCGCTTCTGGGTGTGGATGAAGTCGGGGAACTTGATGGCGTCCTTGATGAAGAACACCGGGGTGTTGTTGCCGACGAGGTCGTAGTTGCCCTCCTCGGTGTAGAACTTCAGCGCCCAGCCGCGCGGGTCGCGCACGGCGTCGGCGGAACCGAGGTTGCCGGCCACGGTCGAGACCCGCAGGAACGTCTCGGTCTGCTTGCCGACCTCGGAGAGGAAGGCGGCACGCGTGTACGGCGTGACGTCGGCGGTCACCGTGAAGGTGCCGTAGGCGCCCGCACCGCGCGCGTGCACCACACGCTCCGGGATGCGCTCACGGTTGAAGTGGGCGAGCTTCTCCAGCAGGAGCTGGTCCTGGACCAGGACCGGACCGCCGATGCCCGCGGTCTCGCTGTTCTGGTTGTCGGCCACCGGCGCCCCCGCCTCCGTGGTCAACGGCCCCTGCGTCACACCTGTCTCCTGCGTCATTTCCCACCATTCCTGTCACTTTGCTGGCCCCGAACTCGATCCTACATTGGACTAAGTCCAAGTCAAGCAGAGATCCAAAGTCACACCTGTTCGGAAAAAGGGGCCCTGGCTGTTAGGCTGAATGCCATGAGTGACCTTCTGGAACGGCTGCGTGGACGCGGATGGCGGATGACCGCGCAGCGACGCGTCGTGGCCGAGGTCCTGGACGGCGAGCACGTCCACATGACGGCCGACGAGGTCCACGCCAAGGCCGTCGACAAGCTGCCCGAGATCTCCCGGGCGACCGTGTACAACACGCTGGGCGAGCTGGTCTCGCTCGGTGAGGTCATCGAGGTCTCGACGGACAAGCGCGCCAAGCGGTACGACCCGAACGCGCACCGGCCGCACCATCACCTGGTCTGCGCCCGCTGCGGCTCGATCCGCGACGTCCACCCGACCGGCAACCCGATGGCCGACCTCCCCGCCTCGGAGCGCTTCGGCTTCACGGTCTCCGACGTCGAGGTGACGTACCGCGGCCTGTGCCCGGACTGCGCGGCAGCCGCCTGACGAACATTCCCGAAGGCTCCGGCACTCGTCACTCGTGATGAGCGCCGGGGCCTTCGTCGTACCCTGCGGGCCTCCGGAGCACCCAGAACACCCGGGCACCCGGGCACCCGGGCACAAAAACCGAGGGCCGGAGTCCGTTTCCGGACTCCGGCCCTCGGCCTTCAGTAGCGGGGACAGGATTTGAACCTGCGACCTCTGGGTTATGAGCCCAGCGAGCTACCGAGCTGCTCCACCCCGCGTCGATGAACTGAACACTACGTGAGGGAAGCGGACAGAAGCAAATCAATACCGGTTAGCCCATCTGACCTGCGGAAACACCCGGCCTATGCCGACAGCTCCTCCCGCAGCGCGTCCCGGAGCCGCCCCGCCCGCTCGGTCACCTCGGCCGGACCCAGCGCCACCGCCCGGTCGGCCCACCGCTGTCCCTCCGCCAGCTCGCCACGACGCGCGTAGACCAGGGCAAGCCGCAACGCCGCCCGCCCGTGCCCCGCGTCGGCGGCCCGCTCCCACCACACGGCCGCCTCCGGTTCGCTCCCCTCCCGGGCCAGCAGCAGCCCGAGGTTGAACGCGCCGTTGCGCGACCCGGCCTCGGCCGCCGCCCGGTACCAGCGCGCCGCCTCCACCACGTCCCCGCGCGCCGCGGCCAGCATCCCGACCCGCACCTGGGCCCGCCGGTGCCCCTGCGAGGCGGCCCGCTCGTACCACTCCTCGCACTCGGTCTTCACGTTCAGGGACGACTCCCCGAGTTCGTGCTCGGACACCGGCGGCCGGCGCGCGTCGAGGACGGCGGCGAGCCGGTAGGCGGCCTCGGCACTGCCCCCGCCCGCCGCACACCGCAGATGGCGCTCGGCGGCGGCCTCGTCGCCCTCGCGCAGCCGCGCGATGCCGACCTGCAGCGCCGCCTCCGTGTGCCCGGCGGCGGCCGCCTGCTCGTAGCAGCGCAGCGCGACCCGCTCCTCGCCCCGTCCGGCGTAGAGAATCCCCAGGTTGAACGCGGCGTCCACGCTCCCCGCCTCCGCGGCCTTGGAGAACCACGGCTCGGCGCCGCTCGTGTCACCGACCTGGAGCAGCAGGATGGCGAGCGCGTTCGCGGCCTCGCGGTGCCCCGCGTACGCGGCCCGCCGGTACCACTGCTCGGCCTGCGCGGTCCGCCCCTGCTCGGCACAGAGCAGCCCGAGGTTGTACGCCCCGTTGTCGTCGCCGGCGTCCATCGCCGCCCGGTACCAGCGCTCTGCGGTCTGCGTCTCGCCGCGCTCGGCGTGCAGCGCGCCGAGCGCGTTCGCCGCGTTGCCGTCGCCGTCCTGCGCGGCCCGCAGCCACCACACGGCGGCGCTCTCGGTGTCCCCTGCGTCGCGCAGCAGGAAGCCGAGCGCGCAGGCGGCCCGGGCCTCGCCGTCCTTGGCGGAGGTCAGGTACCAGCGCCCGGCCTCCCTGAGCTCGCCGCGCCGCTCCAGGATCGCGCCGAGGTGCAGCGCGGCCCTGCGGTGCCCGCGTGCGGCGGCCTGCCGGTACCACTGCTCGGCCTCGTCGGTCTCCGGAGCCCCGGTCGGAGTCTCCATGTCGACACCGTTGTCGGGCCCGGTCTCGCCCTCGCCCACGGCCGCCCTGCGGTCGAGCGCGCGCGCCAGCCGGTACGCCGCCTCGCGGTGCCCCCGCTCGGCGGCGGCCCGCATCCACTGTCCGGCGTCCGCGTCCCCCCGGTGCTCCAGCAGGTCGGCCAGCGCGTAGGCGCCGAGCGCGTGGCCCTGCTCGGCGGACTGGCGCAGCCAGTACTCGGCGGCGGGTTCGTCGCCGCGTTCGCGGTGGTGGCGGCCCAGCGCGTGGGCGGCGGCCGCGGATCCGGCGACGGCGGCGATCCGCCACCAGCCGGCCGCCTCGTCCGGGTAGCCGCGCTGGTGCAGCAGGACACCCAGGTTGTTCGCGGCGGCCCGGTCACCGGCGGCGGTGGCCGCGCGCAGCTGGGGCTCGGCTCCGTCGAGGTCGCCACGGCGCAGCAGCATGGCGCCGAGCACACTCATCGACTCGACGTCACCTGCCTCGGCCTGGAGCCGGCGGCGCGCCTCCTCGGCGGCCTCGGCTGCCTCGTCGCGGGTCGGCTCCTCGCCCGAAGGCTGCACAAATCGCCCTGTCTCGAACAGAGTTGCCTTGTCCCCCATAACGTTCATCGTCGCACCACCTGCAACCTGGGTACACCACGTATACCGCAGACCGTGAGGTCACTTCAGCGTTTTGTCGACATGCCCACAGAACGACAAGTCAAACACATCTCCGCCAACTCCCCACAGCGGCGCGGCGACCCCGTCCATCGGTACATGCGTTCGCCGCCCGTCCGGACACCGGTAGCCGTTCGTCCGGACACCGGGAGCCGCCCGGCCGGGGAGCGCTGAACCTGCCCCGGGACACACGAAGGCCCGGATCCAAAAGGACCCGGTCCTTCGATTCCAGTAGCGGGGACAGGATTTGAACCTGCGACCTCTGGGTTATGAGCCCAGCGAGCTACCGAGCTGCTCCACCCCGCGCCGTTGTGTCTCAACCGTACCACGGCGCGGAGCCGGTTCGATCATCCGCTCTGGATCACCTGCTCTTGATCACCTGCTCTTGGTCATCCACTGGGACTGCTGCTCGCGGTGGCACTCGGACTGGCACTGGCACTGGGGCTGGGGCTGGGGCTGGGACTGCTGCTCGACGTCGTGCCCCCACCGGTCTTGCCGGCCTTGGACTGTGCCTCCTCGGCCCGCTTGAGCGCGTCCTGCAGCTCGTCCTGCGCCTTGCCGTACGCCGTCCAGTCACCCTTCTTCAGGGCCTCCTGGCCCGCCTCGAAGGCCTTCTGGGCGTCGTTCAGGGCCTCTTGGACCGTGGGGTTGCCGGACGTCGGTGGTGCGGTCGTCCCGGTGTCCGAGGATCCCGTGTCCGAACTGTCCGTCCCGAACACCTTGTTGAGCGCCTCGTCGAGGGTGTTCTCGAAGGCGGTCCTGCCCTCGTAGGTCACCAGAACCTTGCGCAGCAGCGGGTACTTGACCCCGGCACCGCGCACGTAGACGGGCTCCGCGTACAGCAGGCCGCCGTCCAGCGGCACGGTCAGCAGATTGCCGTACTCCACCTCGGAGTCGCCGCCCTTGAGGAGTTTGATGGCGGCGGCGATGTCCTGTTCGGAGTTGAACTTGCTCTGGACCTGTTTGGGCCCGTCGACGGTCGTACTGGTCGGCAGTTTCAGGATTCTGATCTTGCCGTAGTCCTTGGACCCGGCCTCGGAGTCGACCGACATGAACGCACTGAGGTTGTCCCGGCCGTTGGGCGTGAACGTCGTCGACAGCGAGAACGCCTGCGCGCTCTGGTCGGGCATCTTCATGCTCAGGTAGTACGGCGGCACCGCGTCGCCCGAGTTGTTGGTCGGGTCGTCGGGCACCTGCCACACCTCGCTGCCGGTCAGGAACGTCTGGGCGTCCGTCACGTGGTAGCGGGTGAGCAGTTCGCGCTGGACCTTGAACAGGTCCTGCGGGTACCGGAGATGGTCCATCAGGTCCTGCGAGATGGCGCTCTTCGGCTGCACGGTGCCCGGGAAGGCCTTCATCCAGGTCTTCAGCACCGGGTCCTCGGTGTCCCACTGGTAGAGCTTGACCTCGCCGGTGTACGCGTCGACGGTCGCCTTCACCGAGTTGCGGATGTAGTTGACCTGGTTCTGCTGGGCGACCACCGCGCGCGAGTTGTTGGTCGCGGTCAGCGAGTCGGCCGTCGTGTCACCGAGGGTCGTACGCGAGGCGTAGGGGTAGCCGTTCGACGTCGTGTACGCGTCGACGATCCACTGGATACGGCCCTTCACCACGGCCGGGTAGGCGTCGCCGTCGATGGTCAGCCAGGGGGCGACCGCCTCCACGCGCTCCTTGGGCGTGCGGTTGTACAGGATCCGCGAACCCTTGCCGATCGCGCCGGAGTACAGGATCTGCGGTTCGTTGAACGCCACCGCGTACGCGGCCCGGTTGATCGGGCTGGAGAGGCTGACCCCGCTCTTGCCCTCGTAACTGGTGGTCTTCTCGCCGTTGTCGTCGGAGTAGTCGATCTCCTTCTGGGGACCGCCGACGATCGAGTACGTGGTCGTCTTCTCGCCGTAGTAGACACGCTGCTGGTACGTGCCCAGGGAGCCCGTGGACGGCAGGTCGGACTCGGTGAAGACCGGCTGGCCCTGGTCGTCGGCCTCGGTGCCCTTGGCGGCGACCACGCCGTAGCCGTGGGTGTAGCGGAAGTGGTCGTTGATCCAGTTGTTCTTCGGGATGCCGGCCAGGTTCAGCTCGCGCAGCCCGATGACGGTGTCCTGGACCTTGCCGTCCTTGGTGTAGCGGTCCACGTCCAGGTTGGTCGGGAACGCGTAGTAGTTCCGCATCTGCTGGAGCTGCTGGAACGTGGGCGACACGATGTTCGGGTCCATGATCCGGAGGCTCGCCGTGGTGTCGACGTCGTCCCGGAGCTTGGCCTTGTCCGTGGTGGTGCTCTTGCCCGTGTACTCGGTGACCTGGGTGTCGTCGATTCCGTACGCCTCGCGGGTCGCCTTGAGGTTCTTCTGGACGTACGGGGCTTCCTTGGCCTGCTCGTTGGGCTGGACCTGGAACTTCTGGACGATCGCCGGGTAGAGGCCGCCGATGAGGATCGCGGACAGGACCATCAGGCCGAAGCCGATGACGGGCAGCTGCCAGGTGCGCCGCCACAGGGTGGCGAAGAACAGCAGCGCGCAGATGACGGCGATGCAGAACAGGATCGTCTTGGCCGGCAGATACGCGTTCGCGTCGACGTACCGCAGTCCGGTCCAGTTGTCGGTGGCCTTGAAGTCGCTGGACTTGACGGCGAGTCCGTAGCGGTCGAGCCAGTAGGCGACCGCCTTGAGGGCGACGAAGATGCCGAGCAGCACCGACAGGTGGCCGGTCGCGGCACCGGTGGCGCGCGCGCCGGGACTGGTGACGCGCAGCCCGCCGTACAGGTAATGGGTGAGCGCGGCGGCGATCAGGGAGAGGATCGCGGTGGCGAAGCCGAACCCCAGCAGGAAGCGGTACCAGGGCAGGTCGAAGGCGTAGAAGGAGACGTCGAGGTGGAACTGCGGGTCCTTCTGGTGGAAGGGGACGCCGTTGACCCACATCAGCCAGGTGCGCCACTGGCCGGCCGCGGAGGCGCCGGCGATCAGCCCGACCAGCGCGGTGACCGCGAGCAGCAGCCACTTCTTGTACGGCGCGATGCCCATCCGGTAGCGGTCGAGACTCTGCTGCTCCATGGACATGGCGCTCAGCGGGGGCCGCAGCCGGTGCGCCAGCCAGATGTTGAAGCCCACGGCGGCCGCCATCAGCAGGCCGAAGACGGAGAACAGCCCGATCTTGGTCCACAGGGTGGTGGTGAACACCGAGGAGTAGTGAACCGACCGGTACCAGAGCCAGTCCGTCCAGAAGCCCGCGAACATGGTGAACGCCATGCCGAGCACGGCAAGGACGCCCAGTGTCAGGAGCAGGGTCCGGACCCGCCGGGACGGACGTCCGGTCGCTCTGATCCGTGGCCCCGTCGGGCCTCCGCCGCGGTCCGGCATCTGGAAAGCCAAGGTGCGCACCTCGAAGTCGCTGTTGATCCGCTGTTGATCCGCTTTTGTTCCGTCAGACCCTCGTGTTCGGGGGCCGTCGGTGGCCCCCCGTGATCGCGAGGCCACACCTATGCAACTTACTCACGGCTTACTCGGTTCCCGATTCCGGCCATGAACGAGGCAGGATTGTGACCATGTCCAACACTCCTATGGCAGCGAACCCGCTCACCCGGGCCGTCCTCGAGATCGACGAGTACGCCTCCGGTCTCGGCTGGGACCAGCCCGCTCGCCTCTTCGCCCTCGTCGACACCGCACGGCTGCGCACCCAGGAACCGGCTCTCGCCGCCCAGCTCGGTCTGGAGGACGAGCCCGCGACCACCGGTCTCACCCCGATCGAGCAGGACGAAGTGCCAACGGACAAGGCGCTGGACGAGTTCCTCGGCACCATCGCCTGGCCGGACGCGGTGGTCGGCTGCGCGCTCACGGTGGAGCGGCTGATGCTGCCGCCGTCCGCCGAGTCGCAGGTCCCCGAGGGGATGAGCGAGGCCAGGCTGACCAAGTGGGTGGCGAGCCACCCCGACCGCCAGGAGGTCCGGATGACGGTTGCCGTGCTGCGCGACGGCAGCCGCGACTCGGCGGTACGCCTGCGTGAGAAGGACTCGCCGACGGAGGTCCTCACCGGCCCCGAGCTGGTCCCGGGCCTGGCGGACGCGCTGAAGGCGACGTTCGAGGACTGAGACCGTCGCCGGACGGCACCCGGCACCGGGGGCGCCCCTCGTCAGGAAGGGCGCCCCCGGCCGCGTACCCGCCGGCTCAGCCCTTGGTGGTGCACTTCGGCAGGGCGCCGGTGTCTCCGCTGCGGATGTCCTTGAGGGCGCCGAGGGCGTCGTCGATGGTCTTGACCTTGACCAGGGTGAGCCCGCCGGGGGTGTCCTTGGCGGCCTCGGCGCAGTTGTCGGCCGGGGTCAGGAAGTACTGGGCGCCCTTGCTGCGCGCGCCGATGGTCTTCAACGAGATACCGCCGATCGGACCGACCGTGCCGTCGTCGTCGATCGTGCCGGTACCGGCTACGAACTTGCCGCCGGTGAGGCTGCCCGGGGTGAGCTTGTCGTAGATCCCGAGCGAGAACATCAGCCCCGCGCTCGGCCCGCCGACATCGGCGAGCTTGATGTCGATGGAGAACGGGAACGTGTGATCGGTCCCGGCGGAGATCCCGACGATGGCGCGCTTCTGGCCGCTGTCGTCGGAGGTGGCGGTGGTGATGGTGACGTTCTGCGTCTTGGTGGCCGTCTTGTTCGCCTTCACGGCGGCGGCCTGCTCCTTGGCCGGGACGACGGTGAAGACGACCTTGTCGCCGGGCTTGTGCTTGGTCACCAGGGTGGCGACGTCGGCCGGCTGCTTGACCGCCGTGCCGTCGACGGCCTTGATCACGTCACCGGCGTGCAGCCTGCCCTCGGAAGGCGAGCCCTTGAGGACCGTCGACACGATCACCCAGGACTTCACCGGGACATCCAGCTCCTTCAGGGCGGCGACCTTCGCGCTCTCCTGGGACTCGCTGAACTCCTCGGCGTTCTCCTGCGTCGACTGCTGCTCCGTCTTGCCGTCCGGGTAGAGCGTGTCGTGCGGCACGACCTTGTTGTCGTGCGAGAGCCAGCCGTAGACCGCCTCGACAAGATTCATCTTGTAGTCGGCACTGGTGACCCTCACCGTGGTCATGTTCAGATGCCCGGAGGTCGCGTAGGTCTTGTGACCGGAGATCTGCAGCACCGGCTCGCCGTCGTGGTTCCCGAGCGTGTTCACGGTCGGGCCGGGAGACATCTCCGAGTACGGCACGTTGATGAGCACTCCGGCGCACAGGAGCGCGATCAGCATCAGAGTGGAGGCGAGCATCGTCGCGGTGCGGCGTGGCATGCAAAGACAGTACGGGACGGGTCTGTCAGCGCACCGTCAGGGCCACCCGTCACACGCGCCTCAGCCGCCGGAGCGGGACTTCTCCATGGCCTCGCGGAAGCGCGCGTACCCGTCGAGTTCCGGCCCGTCGCTACGCGCTCTCCTCGTCCGGTTGGCCCAGCTGCCCCACAGACCGGCACCGACCGCCGCCACAAGCGGAATCAGCAACCAGACGAGCGCCGCCATGCCGACCTCCCAACCCCATGAGCGTCCGCGACTGACTGATCAGCAGATTAATCACCCGCACTGACAACGCTCACGCGAGGGGTACGGTTACGCAAGCGGAAGCCGGACAGGGGCCCTTCAGCAGGCCCCGACCCATTCCTCCGTCCCATCCGAGAACTTCTGGTGCTTCCAGATGGGCACCTCGTGCTTGAGGTCGTCGATCAGCTTCCGACAGGCTTCAAAGGCGTCGCCCCGATGCGGACACGACACGCCGACGACCACGGCGAGATCACCCACCCGCAGGTCCCCCACCCGATGCACGGCGGCAAGCGCCCGCACCGGGTACTCGGCGACGACCTTCTCGGCGATCCGCCGCATCTCGCTCTCGGCACTGGGGTGACACGAATACCCGAGCGCGTCCACGTCGGCGCCCCCGTCGTGGTTCCGCACGGTCCCCACGAACAGCGCGATCCCGCCGGCCGCGTCGTCCCCCACGGCCGCGAAGACCTCGTCCACGGAGAGCGCACTCTCCCGAATCCCGATCAGCTTCACGGGATCGACGGCGCCCCGCTCCCCAGGATGATCACTCACAACAGCCATACCCCCATCGTGCCGCAAGCCCAGGACCACACGGAATACCGCCATCACCAGGCACACACACGCACAGCTTTGGAGACTCCTACAGTGCCGGTGCCACCCCCGCACCCACCAGCCCGTCCGGCGCCCGAGGACGAAAGCCGGTCCGCACCCTCGCCCTCCCAGCCCGTCCGGCGTCCGAGGACGAAAGCCGGCCCGCACCCCCACCCTCCAGCCCGTCCGGCGTTTGAGGACGAGGCCGTTCAGGCCGAAGCGGGGGTCCGGGGGCGGCAGCCCCCGGAACGGGCGGTCGAAGGGGGCCCACCCCCTGGAGGACGGGACGGGCAGGGGCGGCGGGGGCGAGACTCCCCCCTCAGATCCGCCGCCGCGCCTTCCGAGCCCGCCGCACCACGGCCGCCGCCCCCAGCAACGCGACCGTCGCCCCCGCGGCCCCCGCAGCCGTCGCGTCCTTACGACCGAGCCGCCGCCCCACAACCGTGTGCCGCCCAGCCACCTCCTCCAGCAACTCGGCCAGCACCTCCTCGTTCGTCCACCCCGGCCGCCACCCGGCGTCATGCAGCCGGCTCCCGCTCACCACCCACGGATACATCGTGTACGCGAGATCCCCGGCCGGCGACGGCGTCAGCCCGATCCGGTGCAGCCGAGCCGCGGCGCCCAGCGCCACCGCCGACGGCAGCTCCATCCGCCGGATCCCGCTGAGCTCCTCGACCTCCTCCTGCTCCAGCCACCCGTCGCAGCCGACGGCGAGTTCCCCGTCGACCTTCTCCAGGACGGCGTACTCCAGCGCACTGCACAGATCCTCGACGTGACAGAACTGCCAGGCGGGCCGCGACCCGGCGACGACAAGCAGGCGGGGCGACTCGAAATACCGGGTCAGCGCGGTGTCCGTCCCTCCGACGAGCACCGCGGGGCGCACGACGGTGACATTGAGCCCGGGGTGCGCGCGGGGCGCCCGGCGCGCGAGCCGCTCGATCTCCAGCAGGTCGCCCACGCCGGTGGCCTCCGCGGTGGCACGCAACTCCGCGTCCTCCGACAACGGCAGCTCGTTCTCCGGAAGCGCGCCGTAGACCATCGCGGAGGTGCACAGCACCACGCGGTGCACCCCGGCGGCGGCCGCCGCGGTCAGCACGGTCTGCGTCCCCCGCACGTTGTAGGCCGTACGAGCGGCCGAGTCGGTCTCCAGATCCAGGTCGAGCGCGAGGTGCACCACCACATCGGCCCCACGGAGCTTGTCCGCGATGGCCGGATCCCGCACGTCCAGGATGTGCCACTGGGCGTCCGCGCACTCCCCGCGCCGCTCGTCGATGGCGATGACCTGTTTGATCTCCTGGGACGCGGCCAGCCGCTCGGTGAGCAGCGCGCCGACCCCGGTCGCGGCGCCGGTCACGGCGACGACGGGCCCGCGCACCGCGGGAGGGGTTGAGTGGTTTCGCGCTGCGCGAACCTGCGGATCTGGGGAACTCACCGGGCGTCTCCAGCGGTTGTCTTCAGTACGAGCGCGTGTGACGCGTACGTACCAGGTGGCATCCATCCTGCCGCAGGCCGACTGTCGGCGAAGCACCGAGGCCCGATCGGGTCGGGGTGTCTACGCTGGGTGGTGTTGTCGGGCAGCCGCGCCGCCGGAGAGAACCGGTGGCCTTACCAGCCGAGGATTCCCGTGAGTGACACCCCATTCGGTTTCGGCCTTCCGCCGGAGGAGCCGGAAGACGGCGACGAGGGCAAGAAGAAGGACCAGCAGAGCGGTGGTGGGCAGGGACCGGCCAACCCGTTCGGTTTCGGCACGCCCGGTGGCGGCGGCTTCGGCGGCCCCGGCGCCGACAATCCGTTCGCTGCCATGTTCGGTTCACTGAACCCCACCGACCTGGGCGCGGCGTTCCAGCAGCTGGGCCAGATGCTCTCGTACGAGGGCGGCCCGGTGAACTGGGACATGGCCAAGCAGATCGCCCGCCAGACGGTCTCCCAGGGCACCTCGGACGGCGTAAAGGACGCGAGCGTCGGTCCCGCCGAGCGCACCGCGGTCCAGGAGGCCGTCCGGCTGGCCGACCTGTGGCTGGACGACGCGACGTCGCTGCCGTCCGGTTCCGGTTCGGCCGTGGCGTGGTCGCGCGCGGAGTGGGTCGAGGCGACGCTGCCCGCCTGGCAGGAGCTCGTCGACCCGGTCGCCGAGCGGGTCGGCGCCGCGATGGGCGACGTCCTGCCGGAGGAGATGCAGGCCATGGCCGGCCCGCTGATCGGCATGATGCGCTCGATGGGCGGCGCCATGTTCGGCACCCAGATCGGGCAGGCCGTGGGCGTGCTCGCGGGCGAGGTCGTCGGCTCGACCGACATCGGCCTGCCGCTGAGCCCGGCCGGCAAGGCCGCGCTGCTGCCGGTGAACATCGAGGCGTTCGGCAAGGACCTCGGCGTGCCGAAGGAGGAGGTGCGGCTGTACCTCGCGCTGCGCGAGGCGGCCCACCAGCGCCTGTTCGCGCACGTGCCGTGGCTGCGCTCGCACCTGTTCGGCGCGGTCGACGGGTACGCGCGCGGGATCAAGGTCGACACGGCCAAGCTGGAGGACGTGGTCGGCCAGTTCGACCCGCAGAACCCCGAGCAGCTCCAGGACGCGCTCCAGCAGGGCATGTTCCAGCCGGAGGACACGCCCGAGCAGAAGGCCGCCCTGGCCCGTCTGGAGACCGCTCTGGCGCTCGTCGAGGGCTGGGTCGACGCGGTGGTCCACGCGGCCGCGAAGCCGCGTCTGTCGTCCGCCGACGCGCTCCGCGAGACCCTGCGCCGTCGCCGCGCCACGGGCGGTCCCGCGGAGCAGACCTTCGCCACGCTGATCGGCCTGGAGCTGCGCCCGCGCCGGCTGCGCGACGCCTCCCGCCTGTGGGCCTCGCTCACGGACGCGCGCGGTGTCGACGGCCGGGACGCGCTGTGGGCGCACCCGGACATGCTGCCGACGGCGAGCGACCTGGACGACCCGGACGGCTTCGTCCACCGCGAGCAGCTGGACTTCTCCGAGCTGGACAAGATGCTCGGTGAGGCCGCGCAGAAGCCCGACCTGCACAAGAAGGACGACCAGGAAGACCAGGCAAAGGGCGACGACACCGAGTGAGCCTGTACGACGACGCGGTCCTCGTCCTCAAGGGGTACGAGGGCCAGGCCGGACTGCGCCAGGCCTACCTGGACCACCTCGCGGCGCACCCGGACGGCATGTGGAAGGCCTGTCACGCCGGCCATGTCACGGCGAGCGCGCTGGTCGTCGACCCCGAGCACGGCCGGGTACTGCTGACCCTCCACAAGAAGCTGCGGATGTGGTTGCAGATGGGCGGCCACTGCGAGCCGGGCGACGCCACCCTGGCGGCGGCGGCCCTCCGGGAGGCGACCGAGGAGTCCGGCATCCCCGGGCTGACGCTGCTGCCGGGCGGCCCGGTCCGCCTGGACCGGCACGCGATCCCGGCGCCGTGTCACTGGCACTTCGACGTCCAGTACGCGGCCCTCGCCCCGCGGGGCGCGGCCCACGCGATCAGCGACGAGTCCCTCGACCTGCGCTGGTTCGCCTACGACGAGGTGCCGGAGGTCGCCGACGACTCGGTCGTACGGCTGCTGGAAGAGACCCGCGCGCGGCTCTGACCTGCAGCTTCTGAAGACGTCGGCGCATGTGTAAGGGGCGCCCGCAGTGGCGGCCGCCCCTTACCTTTCAGGCCCTTTCAGGGGCCCTTTCGGGCTCTCAGCTCCAGACGTTGCCCTGGTTCATGCCGCGCGCGCCCTGCTGGCCCATGCCGAACTGGGCGGCGACGCCCTGACCGATCTGGGCGTGCTGCGGCGGCAGCAGTTCACTCGGCTGGACCAACGCGAAGCCACTTCCCATGAAACTCAGCTCCCAGCCCTCCCCGGTGCTGCCCCGGCGCCGCCACACGCCCGAGGAGTGCGTCTGGGCCTGCATCTGGACGCGCAGCCCGGTGGACCAGGCGACGATCGCGTCGGCGTCGCAGTTGACGTACTTGTCGGGCGTGACCTGCATCAGCAGCGGCGCGCCCGAGGTCATCAGGGCGACCTTGCCGCGTCCGGTGATGTTGAGCTGGTACTTCCCGGACCCGGAGATGCCGTAGAGGCTGTCGACGGCGACGACCTCGTAGTGCAGCGAGGAGTCCATGGCGAGGACGTAGCCGCTGTCCACGGTCAGACCGTCCTGCTCGACGTCCAGGACGTGGATGTGCTGGGCGAGGTTGGCGAAGTAGACCGTGCCCTGCCCGTGGCAGCGCATCAGGTCCAGGCCCTCGCCGGTGTACGCACGCGCGCGTGCCTGGTTGTGGCCCTGGTACTCGGCGTCGAACTCGACGAGCCCCTGGTAGGCGACCATGGTGCCCTTGCGGGCGAGGATGTCGTCGTGGCCCTCCAGGACAACCCGCAGCATCTGCTTGTTCTGCAGGCTGTAGCGGCCTGGGGCCTGGGAGTCGTTGAAGGCGAAAAGCGGGCTCTGCATGGTTTCCTGACTCCCCCTCAGCCCCGGAACCGGAGGCGGTCGGTGCTGTCCTCGCTGGGCTGGACGACGACGATGCCCTGGCCGGAGAAGGCCATCTGGTAGGCCTCGCCACTGCCCCGGCCGATCAGCGACTGCGCCTTGAAGCTGCGCTTGCCCTTGACCTTGAGGTTCGGCGACCAGGCGACCAGTGCGTCCGGGTCGACGTACGTCTCGTCCTCGCCGCCTCCGCAGTCGACGACGATCGGCTTGCCCCGGGAGGTCAGCGCGACCCAGCCCTGCCCGGAGATCTTGGTGTTCCACAGGCCCTGGCCGGCGAACTTCGCCAGCCCCTTGACCCGCTCCACGCCCCACGTGAGATGCGCGTCGAAGGCGAGCAGGTTGGTGGCGTTGACGGAGATGCCGTCGCCGTTGAGGTTGATGACGACGACGTCGGCGCCGTAGTCGGCGAGGTAGAGCAGGCCGTCGCCGGAGCACTTCATCAGGGGCGCGCCCTCGCCGGTCGCCCAGTCGCGGGCGATCTGGCGGACGGCCGGCGGGTTGGGCTCGTACTGGACGAAGCCTTCGTAGGCGACCATCGAGCCCACGCGCGCGAGGAGGTCGTTTCCGGTCTGCATGGCGACCTTCAGCATGTTGTTGCCGTGGTTCTCCATGCGGGCGGTGACGGGTGCGGGGGCGTAGCCCGCGAGCGGCTGGTTCATGACGGGCTCCCTCAGACCTCGTACGGCTGGACGACGATGAAGTTGCCGGGCGCGCCCCGGAACTGCAGGTTGACGCTCTCCCCGGTGTCGCCCGGATAGGCGTTGCGGCGCATCCGCACCTGGCTGGAGACGATCACCTGGGAGGCCGCGGACCAGGCGACCACGGCGTTGCAGTCGGCGAACGTCGTCGGGGTCACGGGCAGCACGACGGGGGTGCCGTGCGTCTTGACGACGATCGTGCCGGTGCCCTGGAACTGCATCGTGAACAGCGCGCCGCCGGGGATGCCGTGCCCCTCGATCCGGCGGACCTCGTACTGCAGGCCCTCGTCGAAGGCGAGGACGCTCTCCGCGGAGACGCAGATCGCGTCGCCCTGGAGCTCGATGGGGTGCAGATGGGCTGAGTTCTCGGCGAGGAACACCTGGCCGTGGCCGGTGCAGCGCATCAACTGCATCTCCTGGCCGGTGGCGTTGCCCACGATCCGGCCGGCGAATCCGGCGCCCTTGTAGCTGAAGTCGACCTTGCCCTGGTAGAGCACCATGCTGCCCTGCCGGGCCAGCACCGGCTGACCGCCCATCCCGAGGTCGACGCGGACGAGCTTCTTGTTCTGCTGCGTCCAGCGCTGACCGGTCGGCGTCTCCTTGAACTTCTGGAGCGCGGCGCTCACCCCGGCACCGCCCTGCGGAGCACCCTGCGGGACGCCGTAGCTCTGCTGCTGACCGGGAACCTGCCCGAACGGCGCCTGCTGGCCGTAGCCCGGGGGCGGGGTCGGGGCCTGGGGCGCCTGCGGGTATCCGGGCGGCGGGGCGGGAGCCTGCGGAGCCGCCGGGGGCTGGCCGTAGCCGGGCGGGGCGGGCGGCTGGCCGTAGGGCGCGGGCGCCGGGGACGGAGGCGGCACCGTGCCGGGGACCGGCGGGGTCAGCGGGGCGATGACGGTGGGCGCGCCGTGCATGTTCGAAGCCGGCACGGGACCGGGCGGCGGGGGCGGGGTGAAGCCCTGCGGGACGGGAGCCGGAGCCGGAGTCGGCGTGGGAACAGGCGCGGGCGCGGGCGCGGAGGGGACCCCGAACGCCGGCGGCGCGAAGCCGGGCGCGGACCCGGTCTGCGGCTGCTGCGGCTCCGGCGCGGCGGGCGCCTCCTCCTCCGCCACCTCGCCGCCGAAGTTCTTCAGCAGCGCCTCCAGACCACCGTCGAAGCCCTGGCCGACGGCGGCGAAGCGCCACACGTCCTTCAGGTAGAAGTCGCCGAGCATCACGGCGCGCTCGGTGGAGAACTCCGAGCCGTTGAAGGAGTACCGGGCCACCTCCTCGCCGCCCGCGACGATCCGGATGTATCCGGGCGCGACCTGCGACATCTGCCCGGCGCCGTCGATGGTCGCCGTGAACGCCAGCTTCTGGATCCGCGACGGGATCCGGTCCAGCGTGATCCGGAAGGACTCCGTGTCGCCCGCCTGCGCACCCAGCAGCTGGATGGACTCCTCGGGCGACTTCGGCTGGTTGAAGAAGACGAAGTACCGGTCGTCCGACAGCCGTTCGTCGGCGTCGAGGCCGAAGCAACTGATGTCGAAGGTCAGTCCGGGGCCGGAGATCTGCACGCCTACGTACAGATCCGTGCCCGCCGTGAGGTCACTGATCCTGGCCTTGTGGCCGCGTTGGAATTCCCTGGCCATGCGTTACGACCGTCCCCCATCCCGAATGCGAGTGCGTCGCGCCAGGCTAACGGCTAACTCGGACATCGGAAGAAGTCGGTACAGACCCGGTACACAACCGCGCTCAGCGACCCCGGAGGGAGCGCTCCCGGGGTGTGTCACTCATCACGCGCGCCGGGCACCTGGGGCAGCCGGTCGGCCGCGACCACCCCTTCGAGGTAGCCGCGGGCCCGCTCGGTCCGCGGGTACGCCTCCAGCAGCCGCCAGAACCCGGGGCCGTGCCCGGGCACCAGCAGATGCGCCAGTTCATGGCAGAGCACGTAGTCGACGACGTACTCGGGCATACCCTGGAGCCGGTGCGAGAGGCGGATGCTGCCCTCGGACGGGGTGCACGAGCCCCAGCGGGTGTTCTGGTTGGTGACCCAGCGCACCGAGGCGGGGCGGGCCCGGCCGCCGAAGTACTGGGCCGACAGCCGCTCGGCACGCTCGGCCAGTTCGGCGTCGCCCAGCACTCGCTTGCTCTCCTGGGCAGCGAGTTTGTTGAGCATGACGGTCACCCAGCGTTTCTCCTCCGCCTCGGACATCCGGGCGGGGATCAGCACGACGGTGCGATCGCCCTCGCGGTACGCGGAAACGGTCCGGCGGCGCCGGGCGCTTCTGCGAACCTCGATCGCGCTCGCCCCCAAGCCGCTGGGCGGCTGGCTCGTCGTGCTGCGCTGTGGCTTTCCGGCGCGGTGCAGTGGGTCGGCGGGCACGCCCCGACGTTACCCGCTGCACATGCGGGAAGTCCCGGGTCCGGGACGGTTCGGTGCTGATCCCCCACCATGCGTTTGATTTGTACGACGAATACCCACTGCCTGTGGACAACTTTCGGCGCCCACCGGGCGGCCCGGGCATCCTGGCACTCGTCGGCGGAGCGTGACCGGCTCCATCGGCACACGGGGACGTTCCGTGACCTTTCGACAGATACGGGGGCCTGTCATGCATCCGTTGGTGAAGCCCGCGCTGCGGCGCGGCTGGCGCGATCTCAACACCGTGCAGTTCGGGATGACTCCCGCGCACGCGATGACACTGGGGCCGATGGACACGGCGACCGGGAGCTTCCTGGACCTGCTCAACGGCGCCCGGGGGCTCGCGCTGCTGCGCGAGGAGGGGCGCCGCATGGACCTGCCGGACGGGCATGTCGACGCTCTGGTGGACCGGCTGTCCCGGGCCGGGCTCGTCGACGACGCGCAGGGTGGCGGGCCGGCGGCGCAGGCGTTGCGCGAGAAGAAGGAGGTGCTGGAGCGGTTGCGTCCCGATCTCGCCTCGCTCTCCCTGATCACTCCGGAGCCCGGTGGCGCGATCGGCCGGCTGGCGGCCCGGCGTGCGCTGCGGGTGCGGGTGCAGGGCGCGGGCCGGGTCGGTGTCACGCTGGCCGCGCTGCTGTCGGGCGCGGGCGTCGGCGAGGTCGACGTGCGGGACGTGGGCCGCGTCCAGTCGTGGGACGTGGCGCCGGGCGGGCTGCCCGCGGAGGCGATCGGCGAGCGCCGCGACGAGGCCGCGCGCAGAGTCGTCCGCCGGGCGGCCCCGGACCGCCCGCCCCGCCGCCCGGACCCGTCGGCGGAGGAGCCGGGCCTCGCACTGGTGATCATCGCCCCGCGCGACGACGTGCTGGTGCACGCCCCGGACGCGCGCGCCGCCGAACCGCTCATGGCCTCGGGGACCCCTCATCTCTACACGGGTGTCGTGGAGGGCACGGGCGTGGTCGGCCCCCTCGTCCTGCCTGGTGGGACAGGGTGCGCCCGCTGCCTGCACGAGCACCGCACGGACCGGGATCCGGCCTGGCCGCGCCTGATCGCCCAGTGGCGGTCCGGGCAGGCCCGCCGGGTGGCCGCCTGCGATCTGACGCTGGCGACGGCCGTGGCCGGGCTGGCCGCCGCGCACGCCCTGGCCTTCCTCGACGGAGAATCGCCGACCGGCGCCGGGGCGCGCTGGGAGGCGTCCGTGCCGGCTCTGCACTGGCACGCGCGGCCGGTCTGGCCGCACCCCGCATGCCCGTGCGGGGCGGCGGAGAAAGCTAAGGGGGAGCACTCCTCAACCAACGGGGATCCACACGCGACAATGGTGGTGCAACGGCCGTCGGCGGAGCGAGGACAGCACGCGGACGCGGCACGGCCGACTGGGACTTGGAGGGCGCATGTCTGATCTTCCCCGGAAGGCGGTCACCCGGACCGCCAAGCTCGCCGCGCTCCCGCTCGGCTACGCCGGCCGGGCAACCTGGGGTCTGGGCAAGCGCATCGTGGGCGAGTCCGCGGAGATCGTCGGCCGGGAGCTGCAACAGCGCACCGCGGAGCAACTGTTCAAAGTCCTGGGCGAGTTGAAGGGAGGGGCGATGAAGTTCGGGCAGGCCCTGTCCGTCTTCGAGTCGGCCCTCCCGGAGGAGATCGCCGGCCCCTACCGGGCGGCTCTCACCAAGCTCCAGGACGCCGCGCCGCCGATGCCCACCCGCACCGTGCACTCGGTGCTCACCGAGCGTCTCGGGGAGGACTGGCGGGAGCTGTTCCTGGAGTTCGAGGACAAGCCCTCGGCGGCGGCCTCGATCGGCCAGGTGCACCGGGCGGTGTGGCAGGACGGCCGGGTGGTGGCGGTCAAGGTGCAGTACCCGGGAGCCGGCGAGGCCCTCCTGTCCGACCTGGGACAACTGAGCCGCTTCGCCCGCCTGTTGGGTCCGCTGATCCCCGGTATGGACATCAAGCCGCTGATCGCGGAGCTGCGCGACCGGGTCTCCGAGGAGCTGGACTACTCCCTGGAGGCGCAGGCCCAGGCGGCGCACGCGGAGGAGTTCGAGGGCGACCCCGATGTGGTGGTGCCCGCGGTGGTGCACCAGTGCGACCAGGTCCTGGTCACGGAGTGGATCGACGGGATACCGCTCTCCGAGATCATCTCGGGGGGTACGCAGGAGCAGCGCGACCGGGCCGGTCAGCTCCTGGCCCGGTTCCTGTTCTCGGGCCCGGCCCGTACCGGCCTGCTGCACGCCGACCCGCACCCCGGCAATTTCCGTCTGCTGCCCGGTGCGCCGGAGGACGAGGAGGAGTGGCGCCTCGGTGTGCTGGACTTCGGCACCGTCGACCGCCTCTCCGGCGGCCTGCCCAGCCCGATCGGCGACTCCCTGCGGATGACGCTGGACGGTGACGCCGAGGCGGTCTACGAGCTGCTGTGCGCGGAGGGGTTCGTCAAGGAGTCCATAGAGCTGGACCCCGACGCCGTCCTGGACTACCTGCTGCCGATCATCGAACCGGCTCAGGTCGACGAGTTCACCTTCACCCGCAACTGGATGCGCAGCCAGGCGGCCCGCATCGCCGACCCTCGCAACCCCGCCCACCAGCTGGGCAAGCAGCTCAACCTGCCGCCGGCCTACCTCCTCATACACCGGGTGACCCTGAGCACCATCGGCGTGCTGTGCCAGCTGGGTGCGACGGTACGGCTGCGGGAGGAGCTGGAGGCGTGGCTGCCCGGGTTCGTGCCCGAAGAGCTCGAAGAGCTCGAAGAAGCCCTGGAAGCCGAGCTGGAAGCCGAAGAGGACGGGGAAGTGGAAGAGACCGAGGCGGCCGTGGAGGCTCAGTAGGGGGCGGTGTTCACCACCAGGACGAATCGAGCCGGCCCTCGATCGCCCTGAGGTTCTCCCTGGAGCACGTGTCGCAGAAGAACTGGCGGACGCCGTTCTCCACGGAGCAGGTCCAGGTGGTGGGCTGAGGGCCGTCGGCCGGGGTGCCGCAGCAGGCGCACACGAGCGGGTGGGGCTCCGTGGTGGAGCCGCCGTGATCACTGCCTCCGGAAAGACTTGTCACCCGGTGACGATAACTCCGCGGCGCCGATCCGACGGGACAACGCACCGCGGGGACCGGTCCGTTCGGCCGGACCGGCCCCCGCGGGGAGCTTTCGCCTCCCGGGGTCGGGAGGCCACCGCTTCAGGTGTACTGGGTTACTGCATCACGGCCATGGCGAGCGCACGGCGGGCGCGCATCGAGGCGCGCTCCGCCCGGCGCTGCATCCGGCGAGCGGTCACCAGGCGCACGGCCTGGCGTTCCCGCTCGGCCTCGTGCAGTCGCTCGTGCATATGCGCACGAGCCAAGGCTTCTGGGATGAGTTGCATCTCTCGGGTCCTGTTCTGACGCGAGCCGGTGGCGGTACCGGCGGTGGTGAAGTCTGGGATCGCGGAGCCTGCGGGCTCGCTGGTGGACGGCTTCATCGGGGCCTGCTTCTTGGGATCGTGCGTGAGGGGGCGGTCGATCGTTCCGTGGATGTTCATGCCGTGACCGGGTTCTTGCGCGGGCGGCCACGCGGCCGCTTGCGGGCGACGACGACACCCTGGACGAACAGCTCGCCACCCCAGACGCCCCAGGGCTCACGCCGCTCCTTGGCCCCGGCGAGGCAGGCCTCGATCAGCGGGCAGGTGCGGCAGAGGGACTTGGCGTACTCGACGTCCGCCGGCGACTCGGCGAAGAAGACCTCCGGGTCGTAGGAGCGGCAGGGGACGGGTACGCCGAGGTTCTCGATGGCGTCGTCGAGCGCGGTGAGCGCGGTGAGCGGGATCAAGGTGGAGTCCTCCGTGAGGCCGGGCGGGGGGATCGTTTCGGAAGGCGGTACGGACGGGGCGTGCGCTTCGAGTTGCACGGTTGTTCTTCCTCGTCTGGTCGTGCCGGTCGGGTTGGACCGGTTGGCGGCTGGTACCGGGTTCTGCTCTTGTCCCGAGGCCCCTTCGCTCCGCTCTCCCCGTTCGGGGAAAACAGAAGGGCCGCGGATCCCGGATGGGGTTCCGCGGCCCTGAAGGCGCCGGCCTGATCGATCAGGCTGGATCACTCCAGGGTTCTGGCCCACGGAAGGCCCACATCAGGTGGTGCTGCGTCGTCTGCTTCCGGCTACCGGCACCGGCTGCCGTAAAGGCATAGGCCTGTGCCTGTGCCGCTACTGCTTCCAGTGCCTTGGTCGGTCGCTCATTGCGCTCACGGACGGGAAGACCCGCGAGAGAAACGGAGGACGCCGGACGCACGGCAGGAATGCCGGACAGACCGGTGCCCAGAGTGGAGACGCCGAGCATGCACACGGAGACGGCCGAGAGATCGGTCATTTTGGCCGCGCGGATGTTGCTGCTGGTCTTGATGCTGATCACTGGACTCGCCTCCTCTCGGCGTCTAGGGGACCGGCGTTGAGCCGATCCGCTCGGATATGCAAGTACAACACGGAACCGGGCCTTCGAGAAGGCCGCCGCTTCCGTGCCTAGAACCTATGGGGATTGCTGGGGCATGCGCAAACTATTTTTTCGACGAGTTCGCATCAGTCCCCCACTTCTTCTCCCTCGGGCTCCTGGCCTGCGCAGATGGCCAGAACATCGGCGCCGTAACGGTTGAGCTTGCGCGTGCCGACACCGGGGATGCGGGCCAGTTCGCGGTCGTCGTCCGGGGCGCTCTCGGCGATGGCCATCAGCGTCCTGTCGGTGAAGACGCAGAAGGCGGGCTGACCGCTGAGCCGGGCCTGGTCCGCACGCCACTCGCGCAGCCGCTCGTAGAGGCCTTCGTCCATGTCGGAGGGGCAGTCGTCGCAGCGCATCAGCTTCATCTCGCCGGCGTCGGTCAGCGTGCGTCCGCAGACCCGGCAGCGGGCGGGGGTGCGCTGGGTGCGCCGGGGTGCGGCCACGGGGCCGCCGGTGAAGCCGCGTTCGACGCCTCCGCCACCGGTGCCGCCGGCCCGGCCGACGGTGCCGGTGGAGCCGGGGCGCAGACCGTCCAGGAAGTGGCTGGGCCTGCGGCCGGGTCTGCCGCCGGGGGTGCGGGAGAGGGACCAGGAGACATGAAGCCGTTCCCTGGCGCGGGTCACGCCGACATAGAGGAGCCGGCGCTCCTCCTCGATCTGTTCGTCGGTCTTCGCATAGGTGATCGGCATCATGCCCTCGGCGACACCGACCAGGAACACGACGTCCCACTCCAGGCCCTTCGCCGAGTGCAGCGAGGCGAGGGTGACGCCCTGGACGGTCGGGGCGTGCTGGGCGCCCGCGCGCTCGTCGAGTTCGGCGACGAAGTCGGCGAGGGTTGCGGCGGGCCGGGCGGCGGCGACGTCCTGGGCGAGGTTGACCAGAGCGGCCAGCGACTCCCAGCGCTCCCGGACCGCGCCGGAGCCGGCCGGGGGCGAGGTGGTCCAGCCCTCCCCGGAGAGGACCGCGCGCACCTGCGAGGGCAGGTCCACGGTGTCGTCGAGCAACGCGTCGTTGCCGCCGAAGCGGGCCGCGGCGCGCAGGGCGACGCCCGCCTTGCGTACCTCGGGCCGGTCGAAGAACCGCTCGGCACCGCGCAGCTGGTAGGGCACCCCGGCGTCCGCAAGGGCCTGCTCGTACGTCTCGGACTGGGCGTTGGTGCGGAACAACACGGCGATCTCGGCGGCCGGCACCCCGGCGGCGACCAGCTCCCGGATGCGGCGGGCGGCGCCCTCGGCCTCGGCGGGCTCGTCGGTGTACTCGGTGTACACGGGCTCGGGTCCGGCGGGGCGCTGGGAGATCAGCTCCAGGCGGTGGTCGGCGGCCCGGCCACGGGCCTGGGCCAGCAGGCCGTTGGCGAGGCGGACGACCTGGGGTGTGGAGCGGTAGTCGCGGACCAGCTTGACGACGGTGGCCCCGGGGTGGCGGGTGCGGAAGTCGAGCAAATGGTCGGGGGTTGCTCCTGTGAACGAGTAGATGGTCTGGCTCGCGTCGCCGACGACGCACAGGCTGTCGCGCTCGCCGAGCCACAGTTCCAGCAGCCGCTGCTGGAGCGGACTGACGTCCTGGTACTCGTCGACGACGAAGTGCTGGTACTGGGCGCGGACCTGTTCGGCGATGTCGTGGCGGTCCTGCAGGATGCCGACGGTCAGCAGCAGGACGTCCTCGAAGTCGATGACCGCGCGATCACGCTTGAGGTCCTCGTAGACCGAGTAGACCTGGGCGATCTCGGCGGGGTCGCGGGGGGCCTCCCGGCCGGCCTTCTGGGCGGCCATCGGGTAGTCGGCGGGGACGGTCCGGGTGACCTTGGACCATTCGATCTCGGCGGTGACGTCCCGCAGCTCGCCCCGGTCGAGGCGGATGCGGCAGGCGGCGGCCGCGTCGGCGACGAGCTGGATCTTGCGGTCGACGAGCCGGGGCAGGGAGCCACCGATCGCTTTCGGCCAGAAGAACTGGAGCTGGCGCAGCGCGGCCGAGTGGAAGGTGCGGGCCTGCACCCCCTGGGCGCCGAGCTGGCGCAGCCGGCCGCGCATCTCCCCGGCGGCGCGGTTGGTGAAGGTGACGGCGAGCACGCTGGACGGCTGGAGGATGCCGGCCCGCACCCCGTAGGCGATCCGGTGGGTGATCGCCCGGGTCTTGCCGGTACCGGCTCCGGCCAGCACGCACACGGGACCGTGCAGGGCGGTCGCCACCGCGCGCTGCTCGGGGTCGAGCCCTTCGAGCACCGCGTCGGCAGAGTCCGGTACCGGCGGGAAGAGGGAGGAGTGCGTTGCTGCTGTCACATGGCCATGCTGCCAGGTCGCCGGAGACGGCCGTGCCGGTTGTCCACAGGCAGCCCCGCGCAGTCGTACTAATGCGGCAGGCGTCACTCGGGGCCCGTGCTGCGGGAATGCTCGGGCCCGTGCTGCGGGAATGGCGGACAGGGCGCGTACGTTCCTCTCCTGGACGACCTTCCCCGACCTGCCGAAGGAGTGCGAGCGAGATGCAGGGCACTGTGACGATGTACAGCACCACCTGGTGCGGCTACTGCCGCCGGCTGAAGACCCAGCTGGACCGCGAGGGAATCGCTTACACCGAGATCAACATCGAGCAGGACCCGGAGTCGGCCGCGTTCGTGGAGACGGCGAATGGCGGAAACCAGACGGTCCCCACGGTGCTCTTCGCCGACGGCTCGACGCTCACGAACCCGTCGCTGGCCCAGGTGAAGCAGAAGATCAGCGCGTAGGTTTCCCGGCGCACGGCGGCCCCTGAGTCATCTCAGGGGCCGCCTTCGCATGTTCAGGCCGGCTTGTCCCACACCAGCGTGTAGCGCCACAGCAGACGGCGCCGGTACCGGCGGCCGGGGAGCCGGTGCGCGGTGGACTGCCGGACCTCTCCCCAATGCATGGCGGAGTCCTCGACGGGCATCCCCTCCGGGGCCTGCTTGCCGCCCCGCAGACGCGCGTTCAACCGGCTCGCGGGGACTCCGCAGCCGCTGATCACCCAGTCCAGAGGGGTGTGGTTGTACGCCATACCGACGACGACCAGCCGGCCGCCGGGCGCGAGCAGTCCCACCAGCCGGTCGATCGCGTCGTCGAAAGGGGCGTGGTGGATCACGGCGACCGCGCTGACGAAGTCGTAACCCTCCTCGTCGAGGGCTGCGCCGTCGAGGTAGTCGCCCTCCAGGAAGGTGACGTTCGCGGCGGACCGCTTGCGCGCCTGCCTGATCATCTCCGCCGACCGGTCCACGCCGGTCACCGACTCCGCCCTGGCCGCGAGCTTGGCGGCCAGCAGGCCGTCGCCGCAGCCGACGTCCAGGGCGGTGCGGCAGCCTTCCGGTACCGCGTCCAGCACCACGGAGTGGTAGTGGACGTTGTGGTTCCAGTACTCCTCTGCGGTCATGACGGCCGTCTCAGACGAAGCTCCTCGTCGGCAGCGGCTTGCCGTACCACATCTCGATCAGGCGGGCCGCGATCGAGATGCCGTACGGCGGCAGGACGTCGCCGGACTCGAAGGCGGCGCCCAGTTCGTCGCGGGAGAACCAGCGGGCCTCGTGGATCTCGTCGCCGTCGACGTTGATCTCGGTCGTGGTGGCGCGGGCCATGAAGCCGAGCATGAGGCTGGACGGGAACGGCCAGGGCTGGCTGGCGACGTACTCGACCGGGCCGACGGTGACCCCGGCCTCCTCGAAGACCTCGCGGCGTACCGCATGCTCGATGGACTCGCCGGGCTCCACGAAGCCGGCGAGCGTGGAGAAGCGGCCCTCGGGCCAGTGGACCTGGCGGCCGAGCAGGATGCGGTCGTCCTCGTCGGTGACGGCCATGATCACGGCGGGGTCGGTGCGCGGGTAGTGCTCGGCGCCGCAGGCGGGGCAGCGGCGGATGTGGCCGGCGGCGGCGATGACCGTGCGCTCGCCGCAGCGGGAGCAGAAGCGGTGGGTGCGCTGCCAGTTCTCCAGGCCGACCGCGTGCACCATCAGGCCCACGTCGCGCGGTGACAGCAGCAGTCCGGCCTCGCGCAGGCCCGCGGGGCGCGCGGACTGGTCGATACGGCCGGGCAGGGCGTCCTTCTGGAGGGCGAAGTAGCTCACGCCGTCCTCGTCGGTGCCGAGGAAGTAGCGGTGCGCCTCGGTGAGGGGGGCCTCGAAGGAGGGCGTCATGACGAGTTCGGTGCGGCCCTCGGGCGTCTCGTCGATGAGAACCTGGCCGCCGGAGACCACGAAACAGCGGGTGTCGGGGTGGCTCCACGCCGCCGCGAGCCAGGCCTCGTCGAGCCGGTGGTGGGCGGCGCGGTCGATGCCGCTCGGGGCGGTGAGCGAGATGGGGCGGTCGGCTGTGTGGTCGGTCCAGGTGGTCACGGGTGCTTCCAACTCCCCCAGTGCAACGGATGTTTCAACGGGCGGTTCAGCGGGACGAAGGGCGGGAGGAGACCGGGTCGGGCGGGGGGCGGGGCGGACGGGGCGGCCCTTCCAGTGTGCCCCGTCGGCGGTACCGCTCCGGACGGCGTCGGTGGCTCAGGGGGCATGGCGCCAGTTCTCGGCGAGGTCGCCCCAGAGGTAGGCGCTGGTCTCGACGCCTTTGAGGAGGAGGTCGAGTTCGACCTTCTCGTTCGGGGCGTGCCAGCCGTCGGAGGGGACGGAGATGCCCAGGAAGAGGACGGGTGCGCCGAGGACGTCCTGGAGGTCCGCGGCGGGCCCGGAGCCACCCGAACGGGTGAACCGGACCGGTCCCTCGAAGGCCCGGCCCATGGCGCGGGCCAGCGACTGGAGACCGGGGTGGTCGAGCGGGGTCAGGCACGGGCGCGTGGCCGGCAGGAACGTGATCTCGGCCCGGATCCCGGCGGGGATCCGCTCGGCGGCCCAGGCGTGGACGATCTTCTCGATGCGGTCGGGGTCCTGCCCGGCGACCAGCCGGAACGACAGCTTCAGCAGCGCCGAGGACGGGATGATCGTCTTGCTGCCGGGGCCCTGGTAGCCGCCGCCGATGCCGTTGACCTCGGCGGTGGGGCGGGCCCAGACACGCTCCAGGGTGGTGTGCCCGGCCTCGCCCTCGGTGGCGTACGAATGCGCTTCGCGCAGCCAGCTCTGCTCGTCGAACGGCAGCTCGGCCCAGAGCTGCCGCTCGCGGTCGCTCAGCTCCACGATGCCGTCGTAGAAGCCGGGGATCGCCACGCGCGCGTGCTCGTCGTGCAGCGCGGCGACCAGGCGGGCGGCGACGGTGGCCGGGTTGGGGACGGCGCCGCCGAAGGCGCCGGAGTGGATGTCCTGGTCGGGGCCGTGCAGGACGATCTCGCACTCGGCCAGCCCGCGCATGCCCGTGCACACCGTGGGGGTGTCCTCGGACCACATGCCGGTGTCGGAGACGATCACGGCGTCGGCGGCGAGCCGCTCGGCGTGCTCCTCGACGAGAGCACGGAAGTGCGGGGAGCCGGACTCCTCCTCGCCCTCGATCAGCAGCTTCAGGTTGACCGCGGGGGCGGTGCGGCCGGTGGCGGCGAGGTGGGCGCGGACGCCGAGTGTGTGGAGGAACACCTGGCCCTTGTCGTCGGCCGCCCCGCGCGCGTAGAGGCGGTTCTCGCGGACGACGGGCTCGAAGGGGTCGCTGTCCCAGCCGTCCTCGCGGGCGGCGGGCTGCACGTCGTGGTGGCCGTAGACGAGGACCGTGGGCGCCTCGGGGTCGTCGGCGGGCCACTGGGCGAAGACGGCCGGGGCGCCCGGTGTCTCCCAGACCTCGGCGGTCGGGAAGCCGGTCTCCGTCAGTTTGGCGGCGAGCCAGTCGGCGCTGCGGCGTACATCGGGGCCGTGGTCGGGCTGGGCCGACACGGAGGGGATGCGCAGCCACTCGGCGAGGTCGTCGAGGAAGGCGGCGCGGTGCTGCTCGATGTACGTACGGACGACGCTGTCCGGGGTCTGGCTCATGGTCACGAGCCTATCGGCCCGGACCGACATCCTCGGCGGGCGGTTCGTCACACTCGGCTTGTCCGACGATCAGCCTTTCCAGGGCGGCCCGGTCCGGCAGGCCGTCCGGTCGTTCGACCTCGCCGGTGCGCACGTGCACGAACGCGGCCGTGACCGACTCGGGCGGCACGCCCTGCTGCTCGGCCCAGCCGATCCGGTAGATCGCCAGCTGGAGCGGGTCGGCGGCGCGGGTGCGGCTGGTCTTCCAGTCGACGATCTCGTACGTCGCCCCGTCGCCGTGGTCCGTCCGGTAGACGGCGTCGATACGGCCCCTGACGACCCGGCCCGCGAGGGAGAGCTGGAAGGGGGCCTCGACGCGGTAGGGCGTGCGGTGCGCGTACTCGGTGCGTTCGAAGGCCTCCTTGAGGGCTTCGAGGTCGCGTTCGTCGGCGATCTCGGCATCGCTGCCGGGCAGCTCGTCTGGGTCCAGCATGGGCAGCATGAGCTCCTCGAAGCGTGCCTCGACCCAGGCGTGGAAGCGGGTGCCCCGGCGCGCGGCGGGCTGCGGAGGGTGTGGCATGGGGCGCGCGAGTTCCTGCGCGAGCCCGTCCGGGTCCTCGGCCAGCCGCATCAGCTGGGTCGCGGACAGCGTGGCCGGCAGGGGCACGTCGGTGACGTTCCGGCGGGCGCGCAGCAGCTCGCCGGTGAGCGCGTCGAGGTCGCGGTCCCAGGAGGCGATGGCGCGGGCCTCCTCGGGGGTGAGGGGGGTGCGCTCGGCTTCCGGCACACGCGGGCGTCCGGGTTCGGGTTCCGAGACGTGCTCGTGCGACGGCGTGCGCTCGGTGGGCGTGGCCTGGTGCGGGACCGTCGGGCGGTCGGTGCTCCAGGAGTCCCAGTCGGCGGAGTCCGTGTCCGGGAGGGCGTCCTCGTAGGGTTCGGGTTCCTCGTCCTCGGGCGGCGGGGGCCAGTCCGGGTCCTCGACGGCGGCCGGGTCGTGGCCGGCGGCAGCGCCTCCGTCGGCCCCGGCGGTGAGGGCGTCCAGGTGGGCGAGGACGGTCTCGGCGGCCGATCGGCGGCGGGCCAGGGCGGCCGCGTCCAGGGGCAGCGGCCACAGCTGGTCGGCGCTCGCCGTGTGCAGGGCCGGGTTCTCCTCGTCCTCCTCCGGTTCGTCGGCCCAGGCCTCGATCTCGCCGTGTCCGCCGGCGCAGTGGTCGTAGAGGGCCTGGAGGAAGTCGGAGGGGCCGCGCGGCTTCTTCTGGCTGGGGCCCCACCAGTGGCCGGAGCCGAGGAGCAGGGAGCGGGGGCGGGTGAAGGTGACGTAGCCGAGGCGGAGTTCCTCGGTGTGCTGGTGGTCCTTCATGGCCTCGTGGAAGGCCTTCATGCCCCGCGAGTCCCAGGCCTCGACGTCGGGCAGGGTGGCGGTGTCGCCGCGCAGGGCGTGCGGGAGCACCTTGGCCTGGGCGGTCCACTTCTCGCGGCCCTGGCTGCTCGGGAAGGCGCCCTTGACCAGTCCGGGGACGGCGACGACGTCCCACTCCAGGCCCTTGGCCTTGTGCGCGGTGAGGACCTTGACGGTGTTCTCGCCGCCGGGCAGGGCGTTGTCGAGGCCCTTCTCGTACTGGGCGGCGGTGCGCAGGAAGCCGAGGAAGGCGAGCAGGGTCGCCTCCTGGTCGCCGGCCGCGAAGGAGGCGGCGACGTCCAGGAAGTTGGACAGGGTCTCGCGGCGGCGGGCGGCCAGCGCGTGCGGGGACGCCGACAGCTCCACCTCCAGGCCGGTGACGGCGAGGACGCGGTGCAGGACGTCCATCAGCGGGTCGGACAGGGAGCGGCGCAGCTCGCGCAGTTCGGTGGCGAGGCGGGCGAAGCGCACGCGCGCGTCCGGCGAGAACGGCAGCCCGTCGTCCTGCCGGTCGCTGTCGAACGGCAGCTCCAGAAACGTGTCCAGGGCGTCCGCGAGGGATATCACCTCGGAGGGGTCGACGCCCTCGACTGCCTCGGCGAGCCTGCGGTCCGGGTCGTCGGCGTCGCCCACGCGCGCGTGCGTCACCAGGAGCCGGGCGCGGCGGCCGAGGAGGGCGAGGTCACGGGGGCCGATGCGCCAGCGCGGGCCGGTCAGCAGCCGGACCAGGGAGGCGTTGGCGCCCGGGTCCTGGAGCACCTCGCAGACGGCGACTAGGTCGGCGACCTCGGGCAGGTGCAGCAGCCCGGAGAGGCCGACGACCTCGACGGGGATGTCGCGGGCGACGAGGGCGCCCTGGATCTCCGCGAAGTCGGTCGCCGTGCGGCACAGGACCGCGATCTCACCGGGGGCGGTGCCGGTGCGGACGAGGTGGGCGACCGAGTCGGCGATCCAGTCCATCTCCTCGGCGTGGGTGCGCAGCAGGGCGCAGCGGACCGTGCCGTCCCGCTCGGCGCCCGGAGCGGGGCGGAGGGCCGCCACGCCCGCGTGCATGGCGCGCAGCGGCTCGGCGAGGCCGTTGGCGAGGTCGAGGAGGCGGCCGCCGCTGCGGCGGTTCTCGCTGAGCGCCTGGCGGGTGGCGGGGCGCCCGTCGGCGTGCGCGAAGTGCTCGGGGAAGTCGTCCAGGTTGGCGACGGAGGCACCGCGCCAGCCGTAGATGGCCTGGCAGGGGTCGCCGACCGCGGTCACGGGGTGGCCGGTGCCGCCGCCGAACAGGCCCGCCAGCAGCACGCGTTGGGCGACCGAGGTGTCCTGGTACTCGTCGAGGAGTACGACCCGGAACTCGTCGCGCAGCAGCCGGCCCACCTCGGCGATGCCGGCCAGCGCCGCGGACAGCGCGATCTGGTCGCCGAAGTCGAGCAGGTCCCGCTCGCGCTTGGCGCCCCGGTAGCGCAGGACCAGCTCGGCCAGTTCGCGGCGGGCGGCGGCCGTCTCGGGGACCTTGCGCAGGTCGGCGTTGCCGAGCTTGACGCCTGCCAGGGTGTTCAGCAGACCGGCGTCCCAGGCCCGCAGGTCCTCGGGGCGTACCAGGTGTTCGGCGAGCTCGGAGTCGAGGGTGAGCAGGTCGCTGACCAGGTCGGCGAAGGAGCGGGTGAGGGCCGGGTAGGGGCCGGGGGCCTCGCGCAGCACGCGCGCGGCGAGCTGGTAGCGGGTGGCGTCGGCGAGCAGCCGGGAGGTCGGCTCCAGGCCGATGCGCAGACCGTGGTCGGTCAGCAGCCGGCCCGCGAAGGCGTGGTACGTGGAGATGACCGGCTCGCCGGGCGGGTTGTCCGGGTCGATGACATCGGGGTCGGTGACGCCGGCCCTGACGAGTGCCTTGCGGACGCGTTCGGCGAGCTCGCCGGCCGCCTTGTTGGTGAAGGTCAGGCCGAGGACCTGCTCCGGGGCCACCTGTCCGGTGCCGACCAGCCAGACCACGCGGGCCGCCATCACCGTCGTCTTGCCCGACCCGGCCCCGGCCACGATCACCTGCGGGGCGGGCGGCGCGGTGATGCAGGCCGTCTGCTCCGGGGTGAACGGGATGCCCAGGAGCTCCTTGAGCTGCTCGGGGTCGGTGATACGGGCGGGCATGAGGAAAGAGGCTAGCGGCGAGCACTGACAATCGATAAAACAGCGCAATCGATGACACTGCGCTCACTCCACCACGTGCCGCCCCTCCGGCCGCGCGCTGCACGACGCGCGGAAGGCGCAGTGGGTGCAGTGCTGCCCGGTGGTCGGCGCGAACCGCTCGTCGAGGACCTTGCCGGCGGCGGTGGCCAGCAGATCTCCGACCCACTCCCCCTCCAGCGGCTCCTGCGCCTGCACCTTGGGCAGGGTCTCGCCGCCGTCGCGCCGGGCCGCGCCCTGTCTGAGGTGGACCAGTTCGGCGCCGCCGGGCTCGGGCCGTACGCCGTCGAAGGCCTCGTCCACGGCGCCCTCGCGGACCGCGAGCTGGTAGACGGCGAGCTGCGGATGCCTGGCCACCTCGGCCGCGCTGGGCGCCTGTTTGCCGGTCTTGAAGTCGACGACGTACGCGCGGCCCTCGCCGTCCGCCTCCACCCGGTCCATCTGGCCGCGGATGCGCACCTCGTACTCGCCCGCTTCGAGAGTGACGTCGAAGTCCTGCTCGCTGACCACGGGGGTGCGTGCGGTGCGGTCCAGGACGTGCCACTTCAGGAAGCGCTCGAGGGCCACGCGCGCGTTGTCCTTCTCCTGCGCCGACTTCCAGGGCGCGTCGAAGGCGAGCGCGTTCCACACCGACTCCAGCCGCTCCATGAGGACGGCGAGGTCGGCGGGGGTGCGGCCGGAGGCGACCTCGTCGGCGAGGACGTGCACGACGTTGCCGAAGCCCTGGGCGGTGGTGGCGGGCGCGTCGGCCTTCACCTCGCGTCCCAGGAACCACTGCAGGCTGCAGGTGTTGGCGAGCTGGTCGAGGGCGCTGCCGGAGAGCACCACGGGCTGGTCGCGGTCGCGCAGCGGCACCTTGCTCTCGGTCGGCTCGAACATGCCCCACCAGCGGTAGGGATGGGCGGACGGCACCAGGGGGCGCCCGTCCTCGTCGGCGAGCGCGGCCAGCCTGGCCAGGCGGCGGGCGGCCGCCTCCCGCAGGGCGTCGGACGCGCGCGGGTCGACGGTGGTCGCGCGCAGCTCGGCGACCAGGGCGGCCACGGCGAGCGGACGGCGGGGCCGTCCGGTGACGTCCTGGGGTTCGACGCCCAGTTCGGCGAGGAACCGGGAGGGCTGGTCGCCGTCGTCCGCGGGGGCCTTCACGGCGGTGACGACGAGGCGTTCACGCGCGCGCGTGGCGGCGACGTAGAACAGGCGGCGTTCCTCGGCGAGCAGCGCGCCCGGGGTGAGCGGCTCGGCGAGTCCGTCACGGCCGATGCGGTCGGCCTCCAGGAGCGAGCCGCGGCGGCGCAGGTCCGGCCACAGGCCCTCCTGGACGCCGGCCACGACGACCAGGCGCCACTCCAGGCCCTTGGCGCGGTGCGCGGTCATCAGGCGGACGGCGTCAGGGCGTACCGCGCGGCCGGCGAGGGTGTCGGCGGCGATGTCCTCGGCTTCGATCTCCGCCAGGAAGTTCAGCGCGCCCCGGCCGCCGCTGCGCTCCTCCGCGCGGGCGGCGGTGGCGAACAGGGCGCACACGGCGTCCAGGTCCCGGTCGGCGTTGCGGCCGGCCGCGCCGCCGCGGCGGGCGGCACGCTCCAGGCGCGAGGGCCAGGGTGTGCCGTTCCACAGGACCCACAGCGCCTCCTCGGCCGTACCGCCGTCCGTGAGGCGCTCCCTGGCCCGGCCGAGCAGCGCGCCGAGCCGCTGCGCCCCGCGCGCGTACCCGGGGTCGTGGACGGCCAGGCGCTCGGGCTCGGCGAGCGCCCGCGCGAGCAGTTCGTCGGACGGGGGCGGGAGCGCGTTGCCGGCCGCCCGCTCCTCGTCGCGCAGGGCGCGGCCGAGGCGGCGCAGGTCGGCCGCGTCCATGCCGGCGAGGGGGGAGCCGAGCAGGGTGAGCGCGGTCTCGGTGTCGAGCCAGCAGGCACCCTCTCCTGCATGGGGCGCCGCTTCCGCCGCCGCCACCGCCCGCAGCGCCGTCAGCAGGGGCGCCACCGCCGGTTCGTGGCGCAGCGGCATGTCGTCGCCGTCGATGTCCAGGGGCACGCCGGCCGCGGTGAGGGCCCGACGGACCGTCGGGATGGTGTGGGAGCCGGCGCGCACCAGGACGGCCATGTCGCTCCAGCGGACGCCGTCCTCCAGGTGCGCGCGGCGCAGGATGTCGGCGATGTTGTCCAGCTCGGTGCCGGGCGTCGGGTACGTGTAGACCTCGACGCGGCCGTCGTCCCGCGCGGCTGTCAGTTCGCGGTGCGCGCGCACCTTGGCGGCGGGCACCCGGGTCAGCGGCATCCGCTGGGTCAGCAGACGGGTCGCGGCCAGCAGGCCGGCGCCGGAGCGGCGGGACGTGCGCAGCACTTCCACGGGGGCGGGACGGCCGTCCACGCGCGCGAAGGCCGACGGGAAGTCCAGGATGCCGTTCACGTCGGCACCCCGGAACGTGTAGATCGACTGGTCCGGGTCGCCGAACGCGACCAGGGTGCGACCACCGCCGGCCAGGGCGTGCAGCAGGCGCACCTGGGCCGGGTCGGTGTCCTGGTACTCGTCGACGTACACGGCGTCGTAGCGGCCGGCGAGGTCCAGGGCGACCTCGGGACGGTGGGCGAGCAGCACCGCGCGGTGGACGAGTTCGGCGTAGTCGAGGACACCCTGGAGGTCGAGGACGTCGAGGTACTCGGCGAGGAAGGCGGCCGCGGCCCGCCAGTCGGGGCGGCCGATACGGCGGGCGAAGGCGTCCAGGGCGGCCGGGTCCAGGCCCAGCTCTCGGCTGCGGGCAAGGACCGCGCGGACCTCGTCGGCGAAGCCCCGGGTGGTCAGACAGGCGCGCAGGTCGTCGGGCCAGCGCACATGGTTCAGCCCGAGCCGCTCCAGGTCGGGCTGACCGGCCAGCAGGTCGCGGACGGCGACGTCCTGCTCGGGGCCGGACAGCAGCCGCAGCGGGTCCACGAACCGACCGCTGTCCTGGTGGGCGCGGACCAGGGCGTAGCAGTACGAGTGGAAGGTGGTCGCCCGCGGCGCGCGGGCCGCGCCCACCCGCAGGGCCATGCGGTCGCGCAGTTCGACGGCGGCCTTGCGGCTGAACGTCAGCACCAGGAGCCGCTCGGGGTCCGCGCCACGGGCGATCCGCGCGGCCACCGACTCCACCAGGGTGGTGGTCTTGCCGGTGCCGGGGCCCGCGAGGACGAGCAGCGGGCCGGACCCGTGGTCAACCACGGCGCGCTGTGCGGCGTCCAGACGAGGGGGATCCACGTCGGCCGGCGGGGTACGGACCAGTCGGTAAGCGCCACGGTTCCCCTGCCGCACCGGGAGGTGCGGCAGGTGCCGGGTGGAGGAAGAGGAGCTCACGTGGTTCGCCGGTCCTGGTGGGTGTGCTGGTCGGTTCGCGGTCGCGCGTGCGCAGGGGTGGCCGCGGGGTGAGCGGGACACGCGCAGCCGACGCTACGCCGACGAACCGGACGGAAGCAGAGCTTCCGCTTCTTCCCGTCCGCCCCGGACGGCACTCGCGGCACGCGCGCCGCACATCTCACGAACGTACGTCATGCCACGGACGTCCCCGGTGTCCCTCGTACGGGCCACCGGTTCCCCCCGAGGGCCTCCGATGGCGGAAGCTGTCAGGTGTGAGCCCCCGCGTCCGCGCCGCCGTCCCACCGCGCCCGCCTCATGTCGAGCCGCGGCAGATGGCCCTCCGCGGCCCTGCTCGCCTCCTTCAGCGGGGTGCCCTCGGCGCGGTAGTGGTCCAGCGCGCCCAGCTCGTGCCCCGGGAGCAGCACCCCGTCGGCGCGCACCACCCGCCACCACGGGACGGCACCGCCATAGAGAGACATCACCCGCCCCACCTGGCGCGGACCTCCCTCCTCCAGCCACTCCGCGACGTCGCCGTACGTCATCACGCGCCCGGACGGGATCCGCTCGGCGACCTCCAGGACCCGCTCGGCGTACTCGGGCAACTCGTCCGCGTACCCCTCCCGGGTGTCTTCGGGAAGGCTCTGCTCGCTCATTCGCCCCATCCTGCCGCACCCCACCGACAACCCGCGCGGTCCGCGGCAGGCCTGCGCCTCGCCCTCTCGCGGCGCTTGGGGCAGACTGTGCGCCCCCGCATCTGCACCCTGATGCCCCCGGGTGTCGGTGGAGCATGCCACCATCGTGCGGGCGGTGACTGGTGATACGAGATCAAGAAGAGACGACCGAACAGCAGGGCGTGCGCTCCGAGGGCGGGGCCGGCACCCCTGACGCCGCCGCACGCCCGGACACGGCGGAATCCGGCACGCCACCACACCCGGAAACGCCCGAATCCGACACCGTGCGCCCGGACACCACACAGCCGGCCGCCGCAGACCCCGACGCCACACAGCCGGCCACCGTGCAGTCGGGCGCCGTCGAACCGGACCCCGCACAGTGCGACGAAACGCACACCGACGAGGTGGAGGGCGACGAACCGCTGCTCCCCGCGCGCGTGCACCGCCCCTCCGACCTCATGCGGCTCCTGGTCGGGGTGCTCGCCATCGCCGTACTGCTCGGCATCGCCGCGTTCGCGCACGGCACCACCTCCGGGCTCGAACAGGACATCAACAAGGGCACCGGACAGGCCCCCGACCTGCTGATCAGGTTCGCGGGACTGGCCTCCAGCATCGCGATCCTGCTGGTGCCGGTCGCGTTCGCGATCGAGCGGCTGATCAAGCGGGACGGGCTGCGCATCGCCGACGGCGTGCTCGCGGCCGTCCTCGCGCACGGCGTGACCCTCGCCACCGACCTGTGGGTGGCCAGGGCCGCCCCGGGCTCCATCCAGGAGGCGCTGACCCAGCCCTCCCCCGGCGACATCCACGCCCTCACCGACCCGGTGCACGGCTATCTCGCGCCCGTCATCGCCTACATGACGGCCGTCGGCATGTCCCGGCGTCCGAGATGGCGCTCGGTGCTGTGGATCGTGCTGCTGCTCGACGCGTTCTCCATGCTCGTCACCGGCTACACGACACCGTTCTCGATCATCCTCACGGTGCTGATCGGCTGGACCGTCGCCTACGGCACGCTGTACGCCGTCGGCTCCCCCAACGTCCGCCCCACCGGCCGGACCCTGCTGGCGGGCCTCAGGCACGTCGGCTTCCACCCGGTCGGCGCGGCCCGCGAGGAGGCCCTGGACACCGAGAACGGCGACCGGGGCCGACGCTACTTCGTCACCCTGGAGGACGGCCCGCCGCTGGACGTCACGGTCGTCGACCGGGAACAGCAGGCCCAGGGCTTCTTCTACCGCGCGTGGCGCAACCTGACCCTGCGCGGCTTCGCCACCCGCTCCAGCCTCCAGTCCCTGCGCCAGGCCCTGGAGCAGGAGGCACTGCTGGCGTACGCGGCGATCGCGGCCGGCGCCAACGCGCCCAAGCTGATCGCCACCTCCGAGCTGGGCCCCGACGCCGTGATGCTCGTCTACGAGCACACCGGCGGCCGTACCCTCGACTCGCTGGCCGACGAGGAGATCACCGACGAACTGCTGCGCCACACCTGGCACCAGGTGCAGGCGTTGCAGTCGCGCCGGATCGCGCACCGCAGGCTCGCGGGTGACGCCATCCTGGTGGATCGTTCCGGCACGGTGATCCTCACCGACCTGCGCGGCGGCGAGATCGCGGCCGGTGAACTGCTGCTGCGCATGGACGTCGCCCAGCTGGTCACCACGCTCGGTCTGCGGGTGGGCGCCGAGCGGGCGGTGGCCTCGGCGGTCGGCGTCCTCGGACCCGACGCCGTCGCCGACTGTCTGCCGATGCTCCAGCCGATCGCGCTGACCCGCTCCACGCGCGCGACGCTGCGCAGACTGGCCAGGGAGCGCGCCCAACGCGAGCGGGACGCGGTCCTGGAGGCGTCCCGGCAGGTCAAGCAGGCCCGCGTGGAGGAGGCCGAGAAGCCCGACAAGAAGACCGTGCGCGCCGAGCAGCGGGCCGAGAAGCGCGCCCTGGACGACGCGCTGGAAGAGGCCCGCGAGGAGGACCTGCTCACCCAGATCCGGCACCAGGTGCTGAGGATCAGGCCGCAGGCGCCCGTCGAGCCGGCCCGTCTGGAGCGGGTGCGGCCGCGCACGCTGATCAGCGTCTTCGCCGGCGCGATCGGCGGGTACTACCTGCTGACCCAGCTCACCCACATCGAGTTCGGCCCCCTGGTCGCGAACGCCCAGTGGGGCTGGGTGATCGCCGCGGTGCTGTTCTCGGCGCTCAGCTATGTCGCCGCCGCGATGTCGCTGCTCGGGTTCGTGCCCGAGCGGGTGCCCTTCGTGCGGACCGTGGCGGCGCAGCTCGCCGGGTCGTTCGTGAAGATCGTGGCGCCCGCCGCGGTCGGCGGTGTGGCCCTCAACACACGCTTCCTGCAACGCGCGGGTGTGCGCCCCGGGCTCGCGGTGGCGAGCGTCGGCGCCTCCCAGCTGTTCTCGCTCGGCTGTCACATCCTGATGCTGCTGTCCTTCGGCTATCTGACGGGCACCGAGAAGACCCCGTCGCTGTCCCCCTCCCGCACGGTCATCGCGGGCCTGCTGACCGTCGCCGTGCTGGTCCTCGTGGTGACCTCGGTGCCGTTCCTGCGGAAGTTCGTCGTCACGCGCGTGCGGTCGCTCTTCGCGGGCGTCGTGCCGCGCATGCTGGACGTGCTCCAGCGGCCGCAGAAGCTCGTCACCGGCATCGGCGGCATGCTGCTGCTGACCGCCTGCTTCGTGATGTGCCTGGACGCCTCCATCCGCGCGTTCGGCGACCAGTCGACCTCGCTCAGCATCGCCAGCGTCGCCGTCGTGTTCCTCGCCGGCAACGCGCTCGGCTCCGCGGCGCCGACCCCGGGCGGTGTCGGTGCGGTCGAGGCGACCCTGACCGTCGGTCTGATCGCCATCGGCCTCCCGAAGGAGGTCGCGGCGCCCGCCGTCCTGCTGTACCGGCTGCTGACCCTGTGGCTGCCGGTGCTGCCGGGCTGGCTGGCCTTCAACCACCTCTCGCGCAAGGGCGCGCTCTAGGGCCGTACCTCGGACGGCTCGCGCCCCGCGCGCGTGGCCGTGCGCGACCCCAGGATGGGAGCATGCCGAACCCCTTCCGGATCCGTGTCGCCGCCGTGACCGCCGCCCTGGCGCTGTCCTGTGTGCTGACCGGGTGCAGCGACGGTTCCAAGGACGGGGATCTGGCGGCGCAGAAGCTGGGCTGGAAGAACTGCCCGGCACCCGACGAGGCCGAGGGCGGCGGCGACGCGCCGTCACCGCTGCCCGGCGGCGGCACCTGGCAGTGCGCCACCATGAAGGCGCCCCTGGACTGGTCGAAGCCGAAGGGCGCCACCATCGGGCTCGCGCTGATCCGGGCCAGGGCCAGCGGCGACCCGAGCAAGCGGATCGGCTCCCTGGTCTTCAACTTCGGCGGCCCCGGCGGCAGCGGCGTCACCACCCTCCCCGCGTTCGGCGAGGACTACGCGGCCCTGCGCACCCGCTACGACCTCGTCAGCTTCGACCCGCGCGGAGTCGGCCGCAGCGACCCCGTCGAGTGCGAGAGCGACGCCCAGCTCGACGACTACTTCCAGCAGGACGCTGCGCCCGACACCAGCGCCGAACGCACCCAGCTGATCAACCGCACCAAGCAGTTCAACGCCGCCTGCGAGAAGAACTCCAGGACGATCCTGCCGCAGGTCCGCACCACCGACGCCGCCCGCGACATGGACCTGATGCGCCAGGTCCTCGGCGACCGGCAGCTGCACTACTTCGGCATCTCCTACGGCACCGAACTCGGCGGCGTCTACGCCCACCTGTTCCCGAAGAACGTGGGCCGGGCCGTCTTCGACGCAGTCGTCGACCCCACCCAGGACCCGGAGCAGAGCTCGCTCGGGCAGGCCAAGGGCTTCCAGCTCGCGCTCGACAACTTCGCCGAGGACTGCACGTCGAAGAAGACGGAGTGCCCGATCGGAGACACCCCGCAGGACGTGAAGGACCGTATCGCCAAGCTCCTCGCGGACCTCGACAAGAAGCCGATCCCGGGCGTCCTCCCCCGCCAGCTCACCCAGACCGTCGCGACCAACGGCATCGCCCAGTCCCTGTACTCCAAGGACTTCTGGGAGTACCTCACCGAGGGGCTCGAAGAGGCGTACGACGGCGACGGGAGGATCCTGATGCTGCTGTCCGACTCTATGAACGGCCGCAGCGAGAACGGCGAGTACAGCAACATCACGGCGGCGAACATCGCCATCAACTGCGCCGACGAGAAGCCGCGGTACACCTCCGACTACGTCCAGCAGAAACTGCCCGAGTTCCGCGCCGCCTCCCCGCTGTTCGGCGACTACCTCGCCTGGGGCATGGTCAGCTGTACGAACTGGGCGGTGCCGGGCGCCGCCGACCACCCCGACGTCAGCGCGCCCGGGTCGGCGCCGATCCTGGTCGTGGGCAACACGGGGGATCCGGCGACGCCGTACGAGGGCGCGAAGAAGATGGTGGACGCGCTCGGAAAGGGCGTCGGGGTCGAGCTGACGTACCAGGGGCAGGGACATGGGGCGTACGACAGCAAGAACAAGTGCGTGCAGGCTGCCGTGAACGGCTATTTGCTGCGGGGGACGGTGCCGAAGGCCGGAACGGTCTGTACGTGAGGACGCGCCGAGAGTGCCGCGCCCGTCTCGGGACACTGTAAACACGCAGGTCAAAGGGTTATCCACAGGCTGCGACGGCCTTCGGTCGATCCGCCTACTATGGCCTGACCGCTTTCCGCGACGAACCTGCGGAGAGCCCGTGTGGGGGGTGTGCACGCATGTTGCGTTTCGTACGGTGGGCGGCTGCCGTAGCCGCTGGGCTGCTCGTAGCCGGATGCAGTAGCGGCTCGTCAGGTGGGGGCGGGGACGAAGGGAAGGCCTCGTCCGGGCAGCCGTCGGCCGCCACGTCCACCGCGACGGGCTCGACGTCCCTGCCTGCTTCCCTCACCTCCCAGAAGCTCGACTGGGAACGCTGCAAGGCCACTTCGGACTCCGCCGCGCCCGGGGACGAGTGGCGGTGTGCGACGCTCAAGGTGCCGCTGGACTGGTCGAAGCCGGACGGGGAGACGATCGGGCTGGCGCTGATCCGGGCGCAGGCGAGCGGGGGTTCGGGGAAGCGGATCGGCTCGCTGCTGTTCAACTTCGGCGGGCCGGGCGGCTCCGGTGTCTCGACGATGCCGTACTACGCGTCCACCGTCTCCGCGCTGCGCGAGCGGTACGACCTGGTGAGCTGGGACCCGCGCGGGGTGGGAGCCAGTGAGGGGATCCGGTGCCGCAGCGACAAGGACATCCAGAGCGCCGAGTCGATCGACGCGACACCGGACACCGCGGCGGAGGAGACGGCGTACTTCCAGGACGCCGCCGCCTTCGGCAAGGGCTGTGAGAAGGCCGCCGGCACGCTGATCGCGCATGTCTCGACGACGGACACGGCCCGCGACATGGACCTGATGCGCCAGGTTCTCGGTGACGCGAAGATGCACTACTTCGGCATCTCGTACGGCACCGAACTGGGCGGTGTGTACGCCCACTTGTTCCCGAAGAACGTGGGGCGGCTGATCCTGGACGCGGTGGTGGACCCGACGGCCGACTCGGTCGGCCAGGAGAAGAACCAGGCCGCCGGGTTCCAGCGGGCCCTGGACGACTACCTGAAGTCCACCGGCCAGGACCCGAAGCAGGGCTCGCAGAAGATCGGCGATCTGCTGAAGAGGCTCGACGCCACACCGCTGCCCACGTCGTCCGGGCGGAAGCTGACCCAGACCCTCGCGGTCACCGGCATCGTGCTGCCGCTGTACAGCCAGGACAGCTGGCCGACGCTGACCAGCGCGCTGAAGGCGGCCGAGGAGGGCGACGGCTCGGAGCTGCTGTCGCTCGCGGACCAGTACAACGAGCGGGACTCCTCGGGGCACTACGGCACGACCACCCACTCCCAGCGGGTCATATCGTGCCTGGACGACAAGGAGCGGCCGACGCTCGCCGAGACGAAGAAGCTGCTGCCGGAGTTCGAGAAGATCTCGCCTGTCTTCGGGGACTTCCTGGGCTGGGACTCGGCCGGCTGGTGCCACGACTGGCCCGTGGCGGGGCAGTGGGACACCCCGGAGGCGAGCGCACCGGGCGCGGCACCGGTCCTGCTGGTCGGCAACACCGGCGACCCGGCGACCCCGTACGAGGGCGCCCGCAGGATGGCCGACGAGCTGGGCAAGGGTGTCGGCGTCGAGCTGACCTGGAAGGGCGAGGGCCACGGTGCGTACGGCAGCGGCAGCGACTGCGTGGACTCGACCGTGAACGCCTACCTGCTGGACGGCACGGTCCCGAAGGACGGCAAGGTCTGCTCATGACGAAGGCGGGGGCCCCGGGCACCTGCCGTGCCGCCCGGAGCCCCCGCCCTTCGCGGAGCCTGTGCTCAGTAGACCGGCTTCTGGGGCTCGATCTGGTTGACCCAGCCGATCACACCGCCGCCGACGTGGACCGCGTCCGCGAAGCCCGCGGACTTCAGGACCGCGAGGACCTCCGCGCTGCGGACACCCGTCTTGCAGTGCAGGACGATCCTCTTGTCCTGGGGCAGGCCCTCCAGGGCGGTGCCGAGCAGGAACTCGTTCTTCGGGATCAGCTTGGCGCCCGGGATGGAGACGATCTCGTACTCGTTCGGCTCGCGGACGTCGATGATCTCGATGTTCTCGCCGTCGTCGATCCACTCCTTGAGCTGCTTGGGAGTGATCGTCGAGCCGGCGGCCGCCTGCTGGGCCTCCTCGGAGACGACGCCGCAGAAGGCCTCGTAGTCGATGAGCTCGGTGACGGTCGGGTTCTCGCCGCAGACCGCGCAGTTCGGGTCCTTGCGGACCTTGACCTGGCGGTACTGCATCTCCAGGGCGTCGTAGATCATCAGGCGGCCGACGAGGGGCTCGCCGGTGCCGGTGAGTACCTTGATGGCCTCGGTGACCTGGATGGAGCCGATGGACGCGCACAGCACGCCCAGGACGCCGCCCTCGGCGCAGGAGGGGACCATGCCCGGCGGCGGGGGCTCCGGGTAGAGGCAGCGGTAGCAGGGGCCGTACTCGGACCAGAAGACCGAGGCCTGGCCGTCGAAGCGGTAGATGGAGCCCCAGACGTACGGCTTGTTCAGCAGCACGCAGGCGTCGTTCACCAGGTAGCGGGTGGCGAAGTTGTCCGTGCCGTCGACGATCAGGTCGTACTGGCTGAAGATGTCCATCACGTTCTCGGCCTCGAGCCGCTCTTCGTGAAGGACCACGTTCACGTACGGGTTGATGCCGAGGACGGAGTCACGGGCGGACGCGGCCTTGGAGCGACCGATGTCGGCCTGGCTGTGGATGATCTGGCGCTGCAGGTTCGACTCGTCGACCTCGTCGAACTCCACGATGCCAAGGGTGCCGACGCCCGCGGCGGCCAGGTACATCAGCGCCGGCGAGCCCAGGCCGCCGGCGCCCACACACAGCACCTTGGCGTTCTTCAGCCGCTTCTGCCCGTCCATCCCGACGTCGGGGATGATCAGGTGGCGGGAGTACCTGCGGACCTCGTCTACGGTGAGCTCAGCAGCTGGCTCGACCAGGGGTGGCAGCGACACGGGGACTCCGTTGATCGGTCAATCACTACAATTGTTCTCCCTGTAACACTGCCACGGGCTTCTTCATTCCGAGACACCTGTTCCGATCCGCGAGACGATTTCGTCCCAGTAGCCGGGCATCGTCTCCCAGGGGTCCGCCCGGCCCCAGCGATCGGTCCGGTCGGTGAAGTAGATCGTGGCGGCGCCCTGCCAGCGGGCGATGCGCAGTGCCTCGTCGAGGTGGCCGAGGGGCACGCCGTGCACGAAGTGGCAGAAGCGGTCGGGCGGGTAGTCGGCGGTCCACTCGGCGACCTGGGACCAGCGGTAGTCGCTCCAGGGCCCGGCGAAGGTCACCAGCTGGTCGGCGTTCTCGGCGTAGCCCGGGTGGGGGTGGGTGCCATGGCCGAGGACGATGTGGGGGTCGTCACCTATGGAGCGGAGCGCGGCGACCGCGCGGCGGATCTCGGGCAGCGCGGTGCGTTCGGTGGGACAGCGGTCCAGCAGGAAGCCGTCGATGCGGTACCAGTCGTGGAATTGCCGGGCGTCGGTGAGCAGGTCGCCATGGGAGCGGGCGCCGTAGGTGGTGTCCAGGTGACCGAGGACGCGGACGCCCGCGTTGCGGAGCCGGCCGGCCGCCTCCAGGCAGTGCGGGTCGGGGCGGCTGCCGGGGCCGTTCGCCACGTCGAGGACGACCCAGTGCAAAGGGGTTCCGGGACGGGTGAGTTCGGCCCACTGGGCGGGGGCGAGGAGCGGGTGGGCGTAGCCGGGGATGCCGACGGCGGTGCGGACGCCGGTGGTCGCGGCGCCCGCCCGGGTGCTGGTCAGATGCGGCACGCCGCCTCCATCCAGATGTCCGCGAGGGACTCTTCGAGGTTGATGCGGGGCCGCCAGCCGAGCCGGTCGCGGGCGCAGCGCACGTCGGCCTGCTGCCAGCTGCCGCAGCCGTCCGGGTACGGGTACGCGACCGGGGCCGCGTGGTCGGGGTCCAGGCGGGGATGGCCGATGGGGCTGCGCAGCGGGGGGCCGGGCGGGCCGTCGAGTTCGTGCAGGGCGCCGCCGTATCCGGCGACCCGGGCGAGGACGGCGGCGGCGTCGCGGAGCCGGACGGCGCGGCCGGAGCCGATGTTGATGACGCCCTGGGCGGCGGAGAGCGAGGCCGCGTGGACGGCGCGGGCGACGTCGCGTACGTCGACGAAGTCGCGCTGGGCGCCGAGGCCGCCGAGTTTGAGTTCGCCGTCGCCGGACTGCATGGCGCGGCGCATGGCCTCGGCCAGGCGGCCGAGCGGTGAGCCGGCCGGGGTGCCCGGCCCCGCGGGCGAGAAGACGCGCAGGACGACGGCGTCCAGGCCGGAGCCGAGGACGAGTTCGGTGGCGGCGAGCTTGCTGACGCCGTACGGGCCGCCGGGGCGCGGCACGGCGTCCTCGGCGGTGGAGGAGCCGGGCTGGCTCGGGCCGTACTCGGAGCTGCACCCGACCTGCACCAGACGCGCGCCGCAGCCGCTGCGCCGCAGGGCCTCGCAGACGGTGGCGACGGCGACGGTGTTGTGCCGGGTGAGTTCCCGGGCGCCGCCGCGGGTGGCACCTGCGCAGTTCACGATGACGCCAGGGTGGACCGCGTCGAGGAACCGGGTGAGCGCGCCGGGGCTGCCGGTGGCGAGGTCGAAGCGGACGTCGGCGTCGTCGCCACGGCCGAGCGCGGTGAGCTGGACGGCCGGGTCGGCGAGCAGCCGGTCGGCGACGAAGCGGCCGAGGTATCCGTTGGCTCCGATCAGCAGAACCCTCATCGTGCGGCTCCCGGGCTGTGCGCTCCGGCGACTCCGGTGGCTCCGGCGTTTCCGGTGGTTCCGGACGCTCCGGGTCCGGGTCGGGAGGTGGTCATCTGGTGGTCTCCTTCAAGGGGTGGTGCGGTTGCCTCCGGCGGAGTGCCGGGCGCCTGCCGCCGGGACGGCTCGGCGAGGCGTGCGAGGACATCGGCGGCTCTGCTCACTGTGGGTCTCCCGTCGGCGCGTGGGCCGAGGCCCGGGTGAGGGTGCGGGTGGCCCGCAACAGCAGCGCCAGGGCGGCGGCGCCGCAGGCGAGGGCCGGGACGCTGCCCGCGCCCCAGTCGTCGACCAGGGCGTCGACGGGGGCGGCCAGGAAGGCGCAGCCGGGCAGCCGGCCGGCCAGGACGAGGGCCACGGCCGCCGCTTCGGTGGCGGCCGCGGCGGCGAGGGTGGGTCCCTGCGGGACGTTGTGGACGGCGAGGAGGCGGGCGAGCAGGAGGAGGGCCCCGAGGGTGAGGGCCGCCGGGTAGCCGACGGGTTCGCCGAGGGCGGCGCCGCACAGGGCGAGCAGGGCGGTGAGGGCGCCGAGGAAGAGGGCGAACGTGCCGAGCAGCAACGGCTGGACGGCGCCGGTGAACTCCTCCAGGCCCCGGCTGCCCGCGAGCCTGCGGCGGGCGCCCGCCGTGAGGAGGTGGGCGCTCCAGGCGGCCGGGGCGCAGGCCAGGGTGAGGGCGAGGACGGGGGTCGTGGTCACCGGCCAGGGGCCGTGGGCGGCGCCGGTCGGGAGTCCGTCGGGGCCGCCGTCCACGACGGCCCGCAGCAGGCCGTCGCCGAGGAGGGCGTAGGCGAGGAGCCAACAGGTCCACGCGCGCGTGCCGGTGGCGATGTGCCAGGCGGGGGTACGGGCGGGCAGGGCCAGCGGGCCGCGGCGCAGGGCCGGGCGTACGGCAAGGGCGACGGCGAGCACGCCGACGGCTGCCGCCACGAGGCGTGGACGGTCCTCGGTGAGCCGTACGCCGGTCACGGCCGCCGCGCACACGGTGCCCGGGAGGAGCGTGAGCAGCGCCCAGTCGGCGCGCACGCGGGGCGCGGGCACCGGTTCGGAGGACGGGCGCCTGTCGCCGTCGCGGGGCACGCGCGCGTAGAGCTCTTCGGCGAGCGAGAAGACGTCACGGTGCCGGAAGCGGGCGGCGGTGCGGTCGGTGACACCGTGCACTTCGAGGCCGGCCGCGATCTCCAGGGGGTCCACGGCCCGCTCGCAGAGCGCGCGGTGACGGTGCATCAGCGCCTTCACCGGGTCGGCGGCGGCTCCCTGGCGGGGGGTGGATCCGCGGCTGCCGGCGGTGTCCTTGGCCGCGGCCCGGCTGCCCGGGGAGTCCCCGCCGGGCGCCGGCGACCCGCCCCCGGGGAAGGCGTCTCCCGAGCCGGGCTCGTCCGCCCCCAGCAGCCATTCCTCCGACCGCGTGTCCCAGGCGTCGGCCGCGCCGGGCCGCCCGGGCCGGTCCAGCTCTCCCGGACCGCCGTTCACCGCGCCGCCTTCGTCGCCGTTCACAGCGCCCCCTCGGTGGCCGCGAGCGGGGTGGCCCGTACCGGGGTGGGCCGCATCGCGGCGCTCAGGGCCCAGCCGGGCCCGGCGCGATGCGCGACGCGGGCCGTGGGCCCGGTCCAGCGGCCGGGCACATGGGCCTCGGCCGGGACGGCGAACGGCAGGGGCGCGCCCGCCTGGTCGAGGACGACCCGGCGCACCGGGCAGTGCGAGACGATCTCCAGGTAAATGCCGTGAAATGCCGCGATGTTCTGCTCGACGGTGAACAGTTCGAGCGCCCGGGCGCGCGCGGCGGCCCCAAGGCGCTCACGGCGCTCGGAGTCGCGCAGCAGCGCCACGCACGCCTCCGCGAGCGCCCGCGGATTGCGCGGGGGTACGACGAGCCCGGTGCCGCCGATGACCTCCACCACGGCGCCGACGTCCGTGGAGACGGTCGCCCGGCCGCAGAACATCGCCTCGACGAGTCCCACCGGGAAGCCCTCGACGACGCTGGAGAGAACGACGACCGCGCCGGACGCGTAGGCGTCGGCGAGGGTCGGTGCCTCCGGGCCGCCTATCTCCTCGAAGGAGACCGGGTTGTCGCCGACGGCGTGCACGCCCTCGGCCTCGTCGGGGAAGAGGTGTGCGGCGAGGGCCCTGCAGTGCCCCAGATAGGCCTCGCCCTCCGGCCCCGCCGGGACGCCCACGACCCGCAGTCGCGTCTTGGGCTCCTCCTTGCGGACCTCGGCGAAGGCGTGCAGCAACGACACCAGGTCCTTGGCCGGTTCGATACGGCCGACCCACACGAGGGTGTCCGGGTCGGCGCGGTCCGGGGCCTCGCCCACCTCGGTGAAGCGGGCGGCCTCCATGCCGGGGTGCACGGTCCGGATGCGGGCGCGGTCGGCGCCGCAGCGCTCCTGCCAGCGGCGGGTGTGCGCGTTGCCCGGGGTGATGATCGCGGCGCGGCGGTAGACCTCGGCGGCGAGCCGGCCGTGGAAGGCCGCGAGCAGCGCGCGTACGGCGGGGGTGGCCACGTCGGGGCCTGAGGCGAGGTAGTGCGAGCGCAGCCGCATGCCGTACTCGGTGACCAGCAGCGGCACGCCGGAGAAGTGCCCGGCGAGCAGGCCGGCCAGAGCGGCGGGGCCGCCGGCGGTGGCATGGCAGAGGTCCGCCGCGCCGAGGCCGTCGTCGCCGTACCAGTCCAGGGAGAGGGGGCGCAGGGCGCGTTCGAGGTGGGCGGCGACGGCGAGCAGATCGGGCACGCGTGCCTCGCGTGCCGTACCGAGTGCGCCGGGCGCGCGGCAGGCGCGCTCCAGTGCGCGCACGGCGGTGTCGGAGCGGAGCGCACCGACCAGTCCGCCCTCGTCACGGGCGAGTTCGGCGAGTCCGTGGAGCGCGCTGCCGAAACGGTCCGCCAGAGAACCGGGCCCGGCACCGGAGCCGTCCGCAGCACCTGGGCCCTCCGCGCCGGTCGAGCCGTGCGAGTCCGCCGTGCCGTTCGGTCCCGGGCCGGCACACAGCACCGCCGCGAGCTCGCCGTAGATGTCGGCGAAGCGCCGGCGCGCGCGCCGTCCGTACGTGACCCCGTCCTCCTCGGCGGTCCACAGGGGAGCCGTCCGTGCCCGGCTGACGTGCGGCGGCAGCGGCAGCCAGCCCTCGTCCTCCTGACGCCGGGTGCGGCTGAGCGCGTAGAGGTCGAACTCGTGCCGCCCGAGCCCGCGCACGAGCCGGTCGCACCAGAGCCTGGCGTCACCGCTCACATACGGATAGCCACCCTCCGTAACCAGTCCGATGCGCACGCGTGCACCCCCGATCGATCTCCCGTATGGGGAGCCACCGTCGCTCGGTGGCTCGCAGCGGGACGAACGTATGCGGACAAGGCGGTGGCGCGATGGACGGTTGTCCATCGCGCCACCAAAAGGGGTGAACGGTCGTAACTTTCCCGTGCAGGTCGCGTTCGGTCGCGCTAAGCAGTCGCCCGGAGCCGGAACGTCACGCCCGGATCCGCGTCCAGATCTGCGGAAACGTCACGCCGACGCCAGTTCCCGGCGCGCCGCCCGCCGCCGGGCCGCGGCCTCCGGGTCGAGGGCGGGCACGGCGGCCAGGAGCTGCCTGGTGTACGGGTCCTGCGGGTTGTCGTAGACCGCGTCGGCGGGCCCGGTCTCGACGATCCGGCCGCGGCGCATGACCGCGACCCGGTCGCTGACCTGGCGCACGACGGCGAGGTCGTGGGCGACGAAGACGAGCGCGAGCCCGAGTTCGCGCTGGAGTTCGCCGAGCAGGGCGACGACCTGGGCCTGGGTGGTGACGTCCAGCGCGGAGACCGGCTCGTCGCAGACGATGACACGCGGGTCGGCCGCGAGCGCCCGCGCGATGCCCACGCGCTGGCGCTGGCCGCCACTGAACTCGTGCGGATAGCGCTGGTAGTGCGCCTCTTCGAGCCCCACGCGCTCCAGCAGTTCTGTGACGCGCTCCCGGATGCGCCCCTCGTCGCGTTCCCCCCGCGCACGCAGCGGGTCGGCGATCGACTCGCCGACGCTGCGCCGCGGGTTGAGGGATGACACCGGGTCCTGGAAGACCATCTGGACGGCCGGGTGCACGCCCACGCGCGCGTGCCCGTCGTAACGGACCTCCCCCGCCGTCGGCTCCAGCAGTCCGACCAGCATCCGGCCGAGGGTGGTCTTGCCACTGCCGCTCTCGCCGACGACGCCGAGGGTCTCGCCCCGGTGCACGGTCAGCGACACGTCGTCCACGGCCGCGAACGCCCGCTTGCCGCGCCCGAACTCGCGCCGCAGGCCGGACGCCTCCAGGACGACCTCCTCGGACGCCTGCGAGGGTGCGCGCACCGCGTCCACGCGCGGGACGGCGGAGAGCAGTTCCCGGGTGTACGGCTGCGCGGGCGCGCCGAGCACGCCGGCGACCGGACCCTGTTCGACCAGGCGCCCGTGCCGCATGACGAGCACCTGGTCGACGCTCTCGGCGGCGACGCCCACGTCGTGGGTGACGAGCAGCAGGCCCATGCCGGTCTCCTCGCGCAGGGTGTGCAGCAGGTCGAGGATCTGGGCCTGGACGGTCACGTCGAGGGCGGTGGTGGGCTCGTCGGCGATGAGCAGCTCGGGCTCGCAGGCGAGCGCCATGGCGATCAGCGCGCGCTGGCGCATGCCGCCGCTGAACTCGTGCGGGCGGGACCGGGACCGGCGCCGCGCGTCCGGGATGCCGACCCGGTCGAGCACCTCCACGGCACGCGCGCGTGCGGCTCGCCGTGACCCGCGCGTGTGCACGCGGTACACCTCGGCGATCTGGTCGCCGATCGCGTAGTACGGGTCGAGGGACGACAGCGGGTCCTGGAAGACCATCGCCGCCTTCGCACCGCGCAGCCGCCGCAGTTCGCCGTCGGAGGCGGTCTGTACGTCGGTACCGGCGACCTCGATCGCCCCGCCGAGCCGCGCCCCGGTGCCGTGGTGCAGGCCCAGCAGCGCCGAGGCGACCGTGGACTTGCCGGAGCCGGACTCGCCGACCAGGGCGAGGGCGGCGCCGCGCTCCAGGGCGAACGACAGCCCGTCCACGGCCCGTAGGTCGCCGAACTCGACGGTCAGATCAGTGACTTGGACGAGACTCACGTCAGTACCACCCGTCGGTCGGCCACCGCGTACAGCACGTCCGCGACGGCGTTGGCGAGGACCACGAAGAAGCCGACGACGAGGACCACGCCGACGACGACGGGCAGGTCGACCACGCTGACGGCGTGCACGAGTTCCTGGCCGAGGCCGGGCAGTCCGAACAGCGTCTCGGTGAGCACGGCGCCGCCGACGGCCGAGCCGAAGTTGTTGGCGTTCAGCGCGATGACCGGCGCCAGCGCCCCGCGCAGGGCGTGCCGCCCGACGATCGACCGCTCGCTCACGCCGTACGCGCGGAAGGTGCGGATGTGGTCCTCGGCCAGGGTCTCCAGCATCGACGCGCGGGTCATCCGGGCGAACGCGGCGGACTCGATGAGGGCGAGGGAGAGCCAGGGCAGCAGCAGGTTCCACGCCCACTGTTCGGGATCGTCGGTGAACTTCACGTACTGCGGGAAGGGCAGCAGTTGCAGTTCGCCGCAGACGACGATCATCAGGACCAGGCCGATGACGAAGACCGGCGTGGCCCAGCCCGCCAGCGTGAGGCCGGTCAGCACCCGCTCGGTGAGCCGGCCGCGCCGCCACACGGAGAGCACGCCCGTGCCGACGCCCAGGACCAGCCACAGCACCATCGCGCCGAACACCAGCGAGAGGCTGACCGGAAGCCTGGTCAGGATGATGCTCAGGACCTGCTGGTCGGTCTGGTAGGACAGGCCGAGGCAGGGCGCGGAGCAGTGCTCCACGGAGGTGCCGGTGGAGTAGTCCTGGCCGACGACCAGGCCCTGGAGGAAGTGCCAGTAGCGCACGTACAGGGGGTCGTCGAGATGCAGTTGCTGGGCGACCTGGTGCACCTGCTCCGGGGAGCAGCGCGGGCCGCAGGTGATCTGGGCGACGTTGCCCGGGGTGACGTAGAAGACGACGTAGACGATCACCGAGATGGCGAGCAGGGTCGCCAGGGTGCCGATGGTGCGGCGGAGCAGGAAGCCGCCGAAGCCGTTCACGCGGATTCCTCCTTCGCCGTCGTCACGGCCTCGCGCCTGCGGCCGGTGCCGACGCCGAGCCGGGAGGCGGCGCGCGGGTCCAGGGCGGTGCGGACGCCGTCGCCGAGGACGGTCATCGCGAGGACGGTCACGAACAGCGCGCCGGCCGGCAGGAGCAGGTACTGCGGGGCCGCCTGGTACCAGACGTCGGCGGCGGTGAGCATCTGGCCCCAGGAGGGCGTCGGCGGCTTCACCCCGATGCCGAGGAAGGACAGGGCCGCCTCGGCGCTGATGTTGACCGGGATGAGGATCGAGGCGTACGTGATGACCGGCGCGGCGAGGCCGGGCAGCAGTTCGCGGCGGGCGATGCGCCAGGCACCCCAGCCGCTGAGCCGCGCGGCGGCGACGTAGTCGAGCCCCTTCAGGGTGAGCGTCTGGGCGCGCACGATCTTCGCGATGTTGCCCCAGGAGATGAGCCCGATGACGAGGGTGACCAGGACGGGCCGGGGGAAGCTCTGCGGCACGATCGCGAGCAGCGCCAGCGACATGACCATCAGGGGCAGCGCGACGAAGATGTCCGTGATCCGGCTCAACAGTTGATCAATCCATCCACCGCCGAGCGCGGCCGCCACCCCGACGAGCAGTCCGAGGAAGACCTGGATCACGGTCGCCGAGAACGCGACGCCCAGGGAGACCCGGGCCCCGTACACCAGCCGCGCGAACAGGTCACGCCCTGTCTGCGGCTCCACGCCCAGCCAGTGGTGGCCGGAGATGCCGCCGAGGGAGCCGGTCGGCACGCCGCCGCGCGCGGAGTCGATGAGCGACGGGTGGTAGGTGGTCGGATCCTGGCCCTCCAGTGCGGTGAGCAGTGGCGCGGCGAGCGCGACCAGGACGAGCAGCGCGACGATCCCCGCCGCGACCGTGGCGGCCCGCTGCGTCCGCAGCCGCCGCCAGAACCGACGAGCCCCCGAAGCCCCCGAGGCGGACGCCTCGGGGGCCTGGGTGGCGACAAGTGCCTCGCTCACGGCGCTACTTCACCGCGACCTGGGAGATGTCCAGGACACCGGTCCAGTCGCTGATCACGACGTTCTTGATGTCCTTGCCGACGAGCCGCTTGTAGACCGGGTGGAACAGCGGCACGGTCAGGGCCTGCGCGCCGATCTTCTTGTCCAGTGCACCCCACCGCTGGGCGGCCGCGTCAAGGTCGGTCAACTTGTTGATCGCGTCAATCTCGGCATTGACCGAAGCATCGTTGAGCTGGGACGCGTTGAAGTTCGCGCCGTCCTTGACGATCTGTCGGCCGTCGAAGATCGGGGCGAGGAAGGGACCGCCGGAGGGCCAGTCGGCACCCCACGCGGCGAGGAAGAAGCCCGGCTCGGTCTTCACGCTGTGGACCGTGTCGGAGTAGTTGTTGTCCTCCAGGCCCTGGAGCTTGACCGTGATGCCGGCCTTCTTGAGGGCGTCCTGGATCGCGGTGGCGATCTCGGGGCTCGTCTTGAAGTTGTCGGCGTTGTCGTGGGTCAGCGTGATCGTGAGCCCGTTCGGGTAACCGGCCTCCTTCAGCAGCTCCTTGGCCTTGGCCGCGTTCCCGGTGTCACCCGCCGGGAAGAGGTCGTACGGCGTGTAGCCGAAGGACTTCTGGTTCGGCAGGAAGGTGGTCGCGGGCTCGGCGAGGGCGCTGCCGCCCGCCGCGTTGATCACGGACGACCGGTCGACGGCGTACGAGATCGCCTGCCGCACCTTGGGGTTGTCGAACGGCTTGACCTTCGGGTTGAACGCTATGTAGTTCGTGTAGCCGAAGTGGCCGGTGCCGACGCGCGCGGCGAGTTCCTTGTCGCCCGTCACCTTGGCGAGTTCGGCCGGGCCGAGGTTGGTGTCCGTCGTCACGGCGGCCGCGTCCGTCCCCTGGGACGCCGACAGCCGCTGGTTGATCACGGACGAGTCGAGGCCGGACTGCACGTCGATCTTGTCCGGGTACGCCTTGCGCTGGTCGTCGACGGCCGCGGACCAGTACTTGTTCCGCTCCAGGATCAGGTGCTCACCGTCGTTCTCGTTCTTCACGACCTTGTAGGGGCCGGACGAGACCGGGTGTTCCTCGTACTTGGTGCCGGTGTCCTTGGCCTGCGGGACCGGCGTGAACTGCGTCTGCGTGGCCAGGAACGGGAACTCGCCCTCGGGCTTGTTCAGGTGGAAGACGATGGTGCGGTCGTCCGGCGTCTCGATCGCCGACAGCCCCTTCTTGTCCTTGTACGGCCCCTGGTAGTCGGCGGCGCCGACCAACCAGTCCCGCAGGTAGGGGGCGCCGCCGGAGAGCTCGGGGGCGAAGGAGCGCTCGATGCCGTACTTGATGTCGGCGGACGTGATCGCGGTGCCGTCCTCGTACTTGAGGCCCTTCTTCAGGGTGTACGTCCACACGGTCGCGTTCTCGCTGGCGCGCCCGGTGTCGGTGGCCAGGTCGGGGACGACCTTGGTGCCGGCGGCGCCGTCCGCGCGGTTGCGGGTGGTGAGCGTACGGAAGACCAGGGAGGGCACGTTGCCGCCGCCGGAGGTGTACAGGCGGGCCGGGTCGAAGTCCGTCTGCGGGTCGGAGTTCAGGACGGTGAGCGTGCCGCCCTTGTGCGGCGTGGAGTCGCCACTGGAGCCGTTGGCATCGTTGTCCTTCGGCCCGCAGGCGGCGGCGCCCGCTGCCACGACCAGGGCAAGCGAAACGTACGCCGCGCGGGCGCTGGTTACGGACGGGTGACGCATCGGAATGACGACCTCTCGGAAGGCGAGTCTCGATTGGCGAGACAGATTGACGAGGAGTGAGACGAAAGTGAACAGACGTCTGCCCCGGCGTCAGGTCGTCGAAAGAGCCGCGACCCAGGTCACGGCAACAGAAGGAGATCGCGACGCGAACGCCTGAGGGCGGGCGTCAGCGACAGTGGATGTCGGCCACGCAGAGCGCGGTCACGCCGATGAGCGCCAGCTCGATGGCGGCGCGCGCGGAGGCGTGAAGGGACGACATGCCCAGAAATATGTACGAACTTTCTGCGCATGTCAATGTGATGTATGAGCCACCTGTCAACTCTTGGGGTAAGGCCACGGATTGGGCAGACAGTGGATTCCGTCATGGTCGAGGAACTTCGTCTGCTGCTGCATGACCGGCGCCAGCTCACCGTCCTTCTCGCAGGTCACATGGCCGTAGCCGAGCCGGTGGCCGACCTCGTGGTTGATCAGCATCTGCCGGTAGGCGTGGATCTTGTCGCCGTACGTCTTGCTGCCCTGGGCCCACCTGTACGCGTTGATCATGACGCGTTCCGTGGAGGCCGAGTCGCAGGACACGTTGTCCTCGGTCGTGTCGAGGCCGGACTTGGCGCACCACTTGGCGGTGGTGCCGGGGCTGGCGAGCGTGATCACGAAGTCGGGCTCGCCGGAGGAGACGCGCTCGAAGGTACGGGCGCCGTCGTGGGCCCAGCTGCGGTCGTCGTTGAGTGTCTTCTGCACGGCCTCGGCGAACAGTTTCCCGTCCAGCCCCAGCCCCTGCTCCACGTCGACGCGGTAGGTGTACTTCCGCCCCTTGCCCGGCGCCTTCGCGCTTCCGGGCACGGTGGTGAACTTCCCGGACCCGGCCAGCTTGGCGCTGAGCGGGTACTTCTCGCCCATCGCCTGCTCGTACGAGAGCGTCGCCACGCTCGGTGAGGCGGAGACGGAGGCGGACGGCGTCGTACGGCTGTTTCCGCGCGAGGCGGCGCCGTCGGTGGCCCGCGTCCCGCCCGCGGCCGACTGCGACCGTACGGCACTGCCGTCGCGGCCGTCGACGACCTGCCCGGCGACGATCACCGCGAGCACGGTGGTGACGGCGGCGGCCGCGATCCCGGTGAAGGCCCGGCCCTTGCCGCCCTTGGACTGGGCGGCCGGTTCGCCGGTGGGCGGCGCGTCGTCATCGCCGTCGTCCGTCCCGGACGGGAGCGGTGACGCGTGCGGGTCGGAGAAGGGCGGATACGTTTCCGCACGCTGGGCGCCGATGCCGGGGCGGGGCGCGAAGACGTCGACGTCCTCGCCGAAAGCGTCGACGTAGTCCTGCCGGGGCCCACCGGGCCCGCTCCGCCGCTGCCGCGGTATCGACACACCGGCAGCACCGGCCGCCCCCGCAACACCGGCCTGCCCGCCCAACTCGCCCCAGCCACCGCCCGCTTCACGCTGTTGGGGGTGACCGCCACGGACCCGGGGGACGCCGTGAGCCGGAGTCCCGTCGGGGAGGCGGGGGACGCCATGCGCGGGGGTGCCGTCCGGGAAACGGGGAACGCCGTGAGCCGGGGTCCCGTCCGGGAAGCGCGGGACGCCATGAGCCGGGGTCCCGTCCGAGTAGCGAGGCACGCCCTGGGCAGGCGTGCCGTCCGCGAACCGGGGCGGCCCGCCCGCGGGTGTTCCGTCGGCCGGACGTGGCACCGTCGCGCCGGCAGGCCCGCGATCCCCGTCTCCCGGGCCCTGCTTCCGGGCCGCACGTACGTCCGCTATGTCCGCATCGTCACCTTTGGGTGCCGGGCCGCGGCGGCTGTGGCGTCCCACTCGCCCCTCAGCTCCCCGCGCCCGGCGCGACCGGTCGGCCGCCGATGGTCCCGGCAGCCGGTCCGTCGGCCAACCCGTCGGCAGACGCGAGAAGTTCACGGAACGCCCCGGCCACCGCCTCCGGGTACTCCATCATCGCCACGTGCCCGGCGTCCGGCATGGACAGCAGCCGGGAGTGGCGGAAGCTGCGCGCGGCCTTCTGGGCCATGCGGTAGCCCACGAGCTGGTCGCGGCCGCCGTAGATCAGCAGGGTCGGGGCGAGGACGCGCTCGGCCTGGCGCCAGAGCCCGTGCTGGCCGCCCAGCGTGTAGGCGTTGACGATCCCGCGCGCGGACCGCGCCATCGCGTCCCAGAAGTACGGCAGCCGCAGCCGCCGCTCCAGCTCCTCCACCGCGTGCTCGAACGCCTCGGGCGTCACCCGGCCGGGATCGCCGTAGCAGAGGGCCAGGACGCCCCGTACCCGCTGTTCGGCGGTCCACTTGCCGGTCGTGCGGGTGAGGAGCCCGGCGACGCCGGGGAGGCCGAGGATGACCGTCGGCATGGCCGTGCGCTGCACGCGCAGCTCGGGCAGGGCCGGCGAGACGAGCGTGAGGGTGCGGACGAGGTCCGGGCGGACGGCGGCGACGCGGGTGGCGACCGCACCGCCGAGGGAGTTGCCGAAGAGGTGGACGGGGCCGCGGCCGACCGCGTCGAGATAGCGGATGACCACGCGCGCGTGCCCGGTGACGGAGTAGTCCCCGTCGTCCGGCGGCGGCGAGTCGCCGAAGCCCGGCAGGTCGACCGCCTCGCCGTCCACGACGCCTTCGAGCCGCTCCATCAGATCCGACCAGTTCTGCGAGGAGCCGCCGAGCCCGTGGATGTACAGCGCGGGCGGCAGGCCCGCGCGCGCGGGCGGCCGCGAACGGACCGAGAGGGTGACACCGGGCAGCCCCACCGACCGCAGCCGCTCGCCCTCCGCGACTCTGACTGCCGCAGCCCCGGAGAGCACGCTGGTGGGCGGCACGGAGGGCAGCTCGGTCGAAGACATGGGCCAATGTTACGAGACGATCACACAGTGATTCATGTGTTCGCCGTCACAGGACCAGCCGGGCGAGCCGCGTACGAGCCACGCACCGGCCGGGGTGAAGGCCACCGGCCGTCCGGAGCGAACGGCCCTGGAGGCATAGCGTCCGCATCCGGTGTCTCCTACGCTCGTACACAGGGCACCCGTTTGTGGCCCCCTGCTTCCGCAGGGATGTTCGAAGGAAGGGAGCCCACCATGGCCCATGACCCCACCGACCCCGACGTGCTCGACGATCTGGAGGCGGAGGACGCCCCGGAGATCGGTGTCGAGGCTCCCGAGGGCGACTCAGCCGAGCAGCACACGGACGTCACACCGTCCCACGACGACCCGCTCACCGGTGACCCGGGCCGCGCGAACGAGGCCGATCTCATCGAACAGGCACGCGTGGTCTCCCTCGACGAGGAGGACTACCGCTGACCGGAACCGGCCTCCGGCGGGCCCACCTGGCCTGTCCGTATTTCCCGGTGCGGCTTTCGCCGTCGTCCGGTACGTGAAATTCTGCGCTCGCACATCGCACAGCACGGTTACCGAAAAGTACGATGGCCGCGCGGAGCGATCCGCATGTGGACGACTTTGGGAGGCGCGGCGTGACAGCCATCGAGCAGACAGAGGCGGCACGCCCGCGGGGCACTCGCCTGCCGCGCCGTGCCCGACGGAACCAGTTGCTGGGCGCCGCCCAGGAAGTATTCGTCGCGCAGGGGTACCACGCGGCCGCGATGGACGACATCGCCGAGCGTGCCGGCGTCAGCAAGCCGGTCCTCTACCAGCACTTCCCGGGCAAGCTCGACCTCTACCTGGCCCTGCTGGACCAGCACTGCGAAGCGCTGATCCAGGCGGTGCGCGGCGCGCTCGCGTCGACGACCGACAACAAGCAGCGGGTCCGGGCAACCATGGACGCGTACTTCGCGTACGTCGAGGACGACGGCGGGGCCTTCCGCCTGGTCTTCGAGTCCGACCTGACGAACGAGCCCGCGGTGCGCGAGCGCGTCGACAAGGTCACCACCCAGTGCGCCGAGGCGATCTGCGAGGTCATCGCCGAGGACACCGGCCTGCCGAGCGCCGAGTCGATGCTGCTGGCCTCGGGCCTCGGCGGACTCGCCCAGGTGGTGGCGCGGTCCTGGCTGCACAGCGACCGCAGCGTCCCGCGCGACCAGGCGGTACAGCTGCTGACCTCGCTGGCGTGGCGGGGCATCGCCGGCTTCCCGCTGCACGGGATCGACTCCCACCACTGACGGATGCGCTGACGGACCCGCACGGCATTCCCGTTCGCTGTTCGCTCCTGGCGTGCACGCCCGCAGCGTGTACGTCCCCTCACCGGGCTAATGTGTGCAGCGTACGGCGCGGAAGGTCGCGCACTTAACTGACCGTCGGAGGGACATAGCCGTGGAGGTCAAGATCGGCGTGCAGCACGCGCCCCGCGAGATCGTGCTGGAGAGCGGTCTGAACGCCGAGGAGGTCGAGCGTCTCGTCGCCGACGCGCTGGCCGGCAAGTCGCAGGTGCTGTCCCTGGAGGACGAGCGCGGCCGCAAGGTCCTGGTCCCGACGGACCGGCTGGCGTACATCGAGCTCGGTGAGCCGACCGTGCGCAAGGTCGGCTTCAGCGCGGTCTGACCACAGCAGCACGGAGGGGCCGGGTGGACGTGTGTCCACCCGGCCCCTCCGCGTGTCGGCCCTCCATATCTGACCCACAAGTCGTCCACAGGGGAGGATTGCATTCCGCAGGTCACGGGTATGACGGGCTACGACCGTGAAGCGCCGGCCGGCCGTGGGAGGGACCCACTCGTGATGCTCCTGGAAGTCCTAGGATCCGCTCTGCTCGGCCTGGCCTTGTCGTGGGCCGCGACCAGCCGCCTGTCCCACCGGCTCCCGGCCCGCCCCCTGGTGTTCTCCACGGGTGTCGCGGGAGCCCTCTTCGGCGACTTCGTCACCCACAGCGCACTCGGCCCCGGCGCGGTCCTGGTCACTCTCCTGGGCGCGGCGATCGTCTCGGCGGCCTCCCTGTCACTGCTGCTCCGCCCGGCGGGCCGCCGACTCCGCCGACGATCGATCCCGGCGTAGCCGAACTTCTCAGCCGTCCTGAGCTGCAGCGCCCCTGAAAGGGGCGCGGGGAACTGCGCGACCAGCCCCCACCGGCTGAAGGCCGCGCACCCCCGGGAACCACCCCCCTCAGAGCGCTACGCCGCCAGCCCCAACGCAGCCATCCGCTTGGTGTGCGCCTCCGTGATCCGCGAGAACATCCGCCCCACCTCGGCGAGATCGAACCCGTCGGCCACGCCCCCGACCAACATGGTCGACAGCGCGTCCCGGTCGGCCACCACCCGCTGCGACTGCGACAGCGCCTCACCCATCAACCGCCGCGCCCACAAAGCCAGTCGGCCGCCCACCCGGGGGTCGGCGTCGATGGCCGCCCGTACCTTCTCCACCGCGAACCCGGCATGCCCGGTGTCGTCGAGGACGGCCAGCACCAACTCGCGCGTGTCGGAGTCGAGGCGGGCCGCGACCTCCCGGTAGAAGTCACTGGCGATCGAGTCGCCGACATACGCCTTGACCAGGCCCTCCAGCCAGTCCGACGGCGCCGTCTGCCGGTGGAAGCCGTCGAGGGCCGCGACGAACGGCTCCATCGCCTGCGTCGCGTCCTCGCCGATCTCCGTCAGCCGGTCGCGCAGCCGCTCGAAGTGGTGGAACTCGGCCGAGGCCATCTTCGCCAGCTCGGCCTTGTCCGCCAGCGAGGGCGCCAGCTTGGCGTCCTCCGCGAGCCGCTCGAACGCCGCGAGCTCGCCGTACGCGAGCGCACCGAGCAGGTCCACGACCGCGGCACGGTAGTGCGGGTCGGCAGCCGCCTGCGCCCAGTCCTGGGCGGCGACACCGGTCGGTTCGGCGGAAGCGGTCTCAGGCTTGTCAGAGCTCGTCATGAAGCGCACAATAGCCCGCCCGCCGCGCACGGGAAGCCCTGGGGAACCCCCGGGGAAGTCCCGGAAGACCGTGGGAAGTCTCCGCGAAGCCCCTGGTCAACCACTGTGACTACCACGACGTGACCAAATCGGCCATCGCATGTGCACGATTCCGGGGTATGGTGGTAATGCGCCTGCTGGTACGCCGTCGATTTTCGACGTACCTCGACAGGCCGCACGTATGAGGATGCCCGGTCGGTGGCCCGATCGGCTCCGACCCGACAGCCCTCCCGGTCCGTACGGCACTGTGCGTACGACGAGCGGAGGGACACACCCTCAGCGGTACGAGCGCTAGAGCGTCGGCAGAGGTCCCGTGCACTACGGCGTGCCCCCCACGGCCCGCACGTAAGGCAGCCGACGTCCCCCGGCACGGTCCGTCAAAGACCCCCGCGCTCGCCTCGCGCCGCGCCACACAGAAGAGGCAGCACCCTGACTACGACGTTTCGTGAACTCGGAATCCTTCCCGAGACCGCCGAGGCCCTGGAAGCCGTCGGCATCATCAACCCCTTCCCCATCCAGGAGATGACACTCCCGGTCGCCCTGTCCGGCACCGATGTCATCGGCCAGGCCAAGACCGGCACCGGCAAGACCCTCGGCTTCGGTCTGCCGCTCCTGGAGCGCGTCACCGTCCCCGCCGACGTGGAGGCCGGCCGCGCCGCCCCCGAGGCCCTCACCGAGGCCCCCCAGGCGCTCGTCGTCGTCCCCACGCGCGAGCTCTGCACCCAGGTCACCAACGACCTGCTGACGGCCGGCAAGGTCCGTAACGTACGCGTTCTCGCCATCTACGGCGGCCGCGCCTACGAGCCGCAGGTCGAGGCCCTGAAGAAGGGCGTCGACGTGGTCGTCGGCACCCCTGGCCGTCTGCTCGACCTCGCGGGCCAGAAGAAGCTCAACCTCAAGCACATCAAGTCACTCGTCCTCGACGAGGCCGACGAGATGCTCGACCTGGGCTTCCTGCCCGACGTCGAGAAGATCATCGCCATGCTTCCGGCCAAGCGTCAGACCATGCTGTTCTCGGCGACCATGCCGGGCGCGGTCATCGGCCTCGCGCGCCGGTACATGAGCCAGCCCACCCACATCCGCGCCACCGCGCCGGACGACGAGGGCGCGACCGTCGCGAACATCGCGCAGTTCGTCTACCGCGCGCACTCCATGGACAAGCCGGAGATGATCGCGCGCATACTGCAGGCCGAGGGCCGCGGACTCGCGATGATCTTCTGCCGCACCAAGCGCACCGCCGCCGACATCGCCGACCAGCTCCAGCACCGCGGTTTCGCCTCCGGCGCCGTCCACGGCGACCTGGGCCAGGGCGCCCGCGAGCAGGCGCTGCGCGCGTTCCGCAACGGCAAGGTGGACGTCCTCGTCTGCACCGACGTCGCCGCGCGCGGCATCGACGTCGAGGGCGTGACGCACGTCATCAACTACCAGTCCCCCGAGGACGAGAAGACGTACCTGCACCGGGTCGGCCGTACCGGCCGCGCGGGCGCGTCGGGTACGGCGATCACCTTCGTCGACTGGGACGACATCCCGCGCTGGCAGCTCATCAACAAGGCGCTGGACCTGAAGTTCCCCGAGCCGGTGGAGACGTACTCGACCTCCCCGCACTTCTTCGAGGACCTCAAGATCCCCGCGGGCACCAAGGGTGTCCTGCCGCGCTCGGAGCGCACCCGCGCCGGGCTGGCGGCGGAGGAAGTGGAGGACCTGGGCGAGACCGGCGGTCGCGGTGGCCGCGGTCGCGGTGGCCGGGGCGGTCGCCCTGAGCCCCGCGCCGAGGCCCGTACCGAGGAGCGCGAGCGTCCGGCCCGCACCCCGCGCCGCCGCCGTCGCACCCGTGGCGGTACGGCCCTGGAGCAGGCATCCGGTACGGCGTCCACGGCGCCGGCCGCCGAGTCCGTGTCGCCCGTCTCCGCCGACGACGCCGTCGCGGCGTCGGAGCCGACGGGCACCCGGACCCCGCGCCGCCGTCGCCGTACGCGCAACGGGGCAGCGCAGGAGCCGGTGGCGGCCGCCGCTCCGGTGACCGTGACGCCGGAGGCCGTCGTCGAGACGGTCGAGGCCGTGGTCGAACCGGCCGCGCCCGAGCAGCCGCGCCGCCGGCGCACCCGCAGGTCCGCGGAGACCGCGCCGGTCGCGGAGGCGACGACGCCGGTGACCGAGGCTCCGGAGGCCGAAGAGGCGCCGGCAGCCCCCGTACGTCGCCGGACCCGCAATACGGCCGAGGCTCCGGAGGCAGCCGCCCCCGCGGCGGCCGTCGAGGCGGTCGAAACCGTGGCCGAGCCGAAGCCGCGCCGCACGCGGAAGACGGCTGCCGCCGCCGAGACCGCGGTGGACACCGCCGAAGCCGCCGAGGCCAAGCCCCGCCGCACCCGCAAGACGGCCGCACCCGCCGCCGCCGACACGGAGACGACCGAGGCAGCCGCCGAGGCCAAGCCCCGCCGGACCCGGAAGACGGCAGCAGCCGCCGAAGCCGCGGTGGACACCGCCGAGACCGTCGAGGCCAAGCCCCGCCGGACCCGCAAGGCGGCAGCAGCCGCCGAGACCGCGGTGGACACCGCCGAGGGCACTGAGGCGAAGCCCCGCCGCACCCGCAAGACGACCGCACCCGCCGCCGACACGGAGACGGCCGAGGCAGCCACCGAGGCCAAGCCCCGCCGGACCCGGAAGACGGCAGCAGCCGCCGAAGCCGCGGTGGACACCGCCGAGGGCACGGAGGCCAAGCCGCGCCGCACCCGCAAGACGGCAGCACCCGCCGCCGACACGGAGACGGCCGAGGCGGTCGCCGAGGCGAAGCCCCGCCGGACCCGGAAGACGGCCGCGGCCGCCCCGGAGAAGGCCGCCGAGGCCGAAGCCGAGGCCGCGCCCAAGCCGCGCCGGACCCGGAAGGCGGCCGAGGCCGCCGTCGACACCGCCGAAGGCACCGAGGTCAAGCCCCGCCGCACCCGCAAGACGACGGCAGCCGCCGCCACCGCGGAGATCCCGGCGCAGGCCACCGAGGAGCCGGCGGCCAAGCCGAGGCGACGCACCACCCGCAAGGCCACCGAGGCCGTCGAGACCGTCGGATCCGCCGAGGCGGCCGACGCGGAGGCGAAGCCGAAGGCCCGCCGGACCCGGAAGGCCACCGCCGCGGCCCCCGAGGCCTGAGCCCGTCACGACGGCCCGGACCACCCCGTGTGGTCCGGGCCGTCGGCGTTTCCGCATCACCCGCCCCACCCGGCTTCACCCCCCACCCCGCCTGCCCCTGCTTCACCCCACCCCTCCCGACCTCACGCGACCTCACGCGCCGCGGGTCGCCGCCCACTCCCCGGCGCAGGGATGCGCCCACCGGCTCCCGGTCGGTGACCCCGCTCCGGATACCCTCTCCCCCATGAGCAGGCCTCCTACCTTCGTCCCGCCCGCCGGTGCCCGTGCGTATGCGCTCGCCACCGACCGGGGTGAGTTCGCCGTCGTCGACGCGCCCGTGGCCGCCGGGGTCGAGCCGAGGGGGGTCGCGCTGTTGCTGCCCGGGTTCACCGGGAGCAAGGAGGACTTCAACCTGCTGCACGAGGCACTGGGCCGGCGCGGTTACCGGACGGTCGCCGTGGACGGGCGCGGGCAGTTCGAGTCGAACGGGCCTGTGGAAGACGAATCGGCGTACGCCCAGGAGGAGTTGGCGCGGGACGTGCTCGCGCAGGCGGCGGCGGTCGGCGCGGGCCGGCCGGTGCATCTGCTGGGGCACTCCCTCGGCGGTCAGATCGCGCGGGCCGCCGTGCTCCTCGACCGCACACCGTTCCGCTCGCTGACCCTGATGGCCTCGGGCCCGGCGCAGATCTCCTCCTCCCAGCAGCAGCGCGTGAAGCTGCTGCGGGACGCGCTCGCCGTGATGTCGATGGCCGAGGTGTGGGACGCCATGCAGGCCATGGAGGCACCGGAGGAGCTGGAGGAACCGGACGCGCCGGCGGAGGGCTTGGAGGACGGCGAGGATCTGCGGCGCCGCTGGCTGGGCAACAAGCCGGCGCAACTCATCGCCACCGGACGCCAGTTGTGCACCGAGCCGGACCGCGTCGCGGAACTCGCCGCCGTACCGCTGCCGTTCCACGTCCTGTCGGGCGCCCGGGACGACACCTGGCCGGTGCCGCTGCTGGACGACATGGCGCTGCGGCTGCGCGCACACCGGACGGTCATCGAGGGGGCGGAGCACTCGCCCAACACCGACCGGCCGGCCGCCACCGCCGAGGCGATAGCCGCCTTCTGGGACAGCACCGGCCCCGCGGACCAGAACCACAACCAGGGCTAGTACTGCGTCTGGAGGTGTTCCCAGAAGCCGTCCCGCAGGGCGCGGCGCAGGTCGGCCTGGCCGCGCAGGGAGTACTGGAGCATCCCCTCGGCCTCGACGAGGAGGTCCTGGTCGACGGATCCCGGCAGGTAGGGGTGGCCGGGCAGCAGCTCGACGAGCGCCTCACGCCCCCGCGAGGACAGCCACTTCGCGGCGATCTGCGCACCGACGAAACGGACGTCCTCGCGGGTGGGTCTGGTGGTGCCGGCCTCGTAGGCGGGGGCGGTGCGTCGGGAGACGTACGGCTTGAAGAATTCGAGGTCGAGGGTGCGCTGGCTGTCGACCTCCCAGAGCAGCGGCTCGGCCTGGTTGCGGCCTTCGGGAGCCTCGATGCCCCACAGGTGGACGCGGGCGCCGTACCCCTGGGCGGCCTCGACCGCGGAGACCAGGTCCTCGTCGCCGCCGAGCAGGGCCGCGTCGCTGATGGCACGGTGCCGGGCGAGTGACTCCAGGTCGGTGCGGATCAGGGAGTCGACGCCCTTCTGCTGGTTGTTGGCGTTGAGGTTGCCGAGGCGGACCTTCACGTCGGGCAGTTCGGCGATGGTCTGCTGCTCGGCGGTGTGGATGCGGCGGCGGGCCCCGTCGTACCAGTAGACGCGCAGCAGCCGGCTGTCGGCGAAGATCTGGCGCGCCTTGTCGATGAGCGCCTCGATCAGCCCTTCGGCGTCGAGGTCGAAGGCGCGACGGTCCTCCGTCCCGGCGACGAGCCGGCCCGTGGCCGCGTAGAGGTACCCCGCGTCGACGAAGATCGCATGGGTCGAGGGCGTCTTCGCCACTTCGGCGAGCATGCGGGTGAGCAGCTCGTTCGTGCGGTCGATACGGGCCTGGAGGGCGGCGAGGTCGTCGTTCATCGCCTCCATTGTCCCGGCGGTCACGCTGCGAACACAACCGGTCCCGGTCAGTCTCCTTGAGACTTGTACCGGTCGGTAATTAGACGTTCGAAAAATTTCTTTAGCGTAGGGAATGTTTGTAACACGCAAGCCGTTGACTCCTACGGAACACGACGACGAAGGGAGAAGCCATGCGCTTCGAAATCATGCGACTCGACGAGGTCGACGGCACCACCGTGGACAGCACTGTCGTGGACGCCGCCTCCGTCAGCAGGATCGTGCAGCAGGCCGCCGCCGTGGGGCAGCGCCTGTGGATCCGACCGGCCGAGACCCAGGCTTCGTAACGAGGCTTCGTAACGGGGCTTCGCAGCACGACGACGCGATACGAGAGACGAGCAGCAACCACACCGACGACACGCGGAACACCGCACAGTCTTCAGAGCCCCCGTACGGCACCGACGCCGTACGGGGGCTCTGCGTTCGGAGCTCTGTGTACCCGCGTGTACCCGCGCCCCCTACCCGCCCTTGATCACCTGGGTGACGCCGTTGATGATCTGCTGCACGGCGATCGCGGAGAGCATCATGCCCGCGAGCCGTGTCACCAGGACCACGCCGCCGTCCTTGATGACCCGGATGATCAGCAGCGAGTAGCGCATCACCAGCCACAGCACGACATGGATGGCGAGGATCGCGGTCCACACGGACACCTGCATGGCCACGCTGTCGGCCTTCTGCACGGCGAGGATGACCGACACGATCGCACCGGGACCGGCCAGCAGCGGCATGCCCAGCGGTACCAGCGCCACGTTGACGTCCTTGGTCTGCTTCGGCTCGTCGTTCTTGCCGGTGAGCAGGTCCAGGGCGATGAGCAGGAGCAGCAGCCCGCCCGCGATCATCAGCGCGGGCACGGAGACGTGCAGGTAGTCCAGGATCTGGTGCCCCAGCAGCCCGAAGACCGTGATCACGCCGCCGGCCACGCACACGGCCTGGAAGGCCATCCGCTTCTGCACCTTGCCGGGCCGGCCGGCGGTGAGGGCGAGGAAGATCGGGGTGATCCCGGGGGGATCCATGATGACGAACAGGGTCAGGAAGAGGGAGCCGAAGACGGCGAGATCGAACATGGTGGTGCCACAGGCCTTGCGGGAGTGAGGGACTTGGACGGGCGAGGGCCGAGCCTCAGAGTCCGCCGGTCCCCGGGACGGGAAACGCACCGGTCGCCCGGCGCGTGATCTCGCCGTACACCTCGGGGTCGGTGGTGTACTCGCCCAGCGTCACGGTCTTGCGGCTGCCGTGATAGTCGGACGACCCCGTGACCAGCAGCCCCAGTTCCCCGGCGAGACCCCGCAGCCGGGTGCGCGCGTCCTCGTCGTGGTCCATGTGGTCGACCTCGATGCCGTCGAGGCCGGCCGCGGCCATCTCGGCGATCGCCGACTCGGGCACCGTACGCCCGCGCTTGGCGGCCGCGGGGTGCGCGAACACGCACACTCCGCCGGCACCCTTGACCAGCCGGATCGCCTCGAAGGGGTCGGTCTCGTGCTTCTCCACGAAGGCCCGGCCGCCGTCGGCCAGCCACTCCTGCGTGAAGGCGTCGCTCACGGTCGGTACGACGCCGAGCTCGACGAGCGCGGAGGCGACATGCGGCCGCCCGACCGAGCCGTCCCCGGCGATCCGCTTCACCTGCTCCCAGGTGACCGGCACCCCCAGCGCGTTCAGCTTGGCGATCATGCCCTGGGCGCGCGGCACCCGGTCGTCCCGGACCAGCTCGCGCTCGGCGAGCAGACCGGGCTCCTCGGGGTCGAAGAGGTAGGCCAGCATGTGCATGGAGACGCCGTCGACACGGCAGGACAGCTCGGCCCCGGTGACCAGGGTGAGCCCCTCGGGCAGCGCGGCGATCGCCTCGGCGTACCCGCGAGTCGTGTCGTGATCGGTCAGCGCGACGACGTCAAGACCGGCAGCGGCGGCGTTGCGCACCAGCTCGGCCGGGGTGTCCGTACCGTCGGACGCGGTGGAGTGGCAGTGCAGATCGATGCGCACGACACAGACTCCAACGGGACGGACGGAACGGAAGGGAACGCGTCAAGGATAACGGCCGACAGAGGGTGCCCTGTCACACCCGAAAGCGGGCGGCGCCCCATACAGGCACGGCACAGGTCCCACCCAGGGGCGCGGGGAACTGCGCGACCAGCCACAGCCAACCCGCAGTCGCGCACCGGCCTACACCCCACCCCTCTTGGGCGTCACGGCTCCAGCAACCGCGGCGACAACGCCCCGCAGGGCACCAGGTCCAGCTCCGCCCCCGCGTCCCGCAGGTCGGTCAGCACCAACTCGTCGTACATCAGCAGACCCGTCTGCTCGGGCCACACCACGATCCAGAGCCACAGCCCCCGCGCCTCGCCCAAGAAGACGGCCCTGTCGTCCGGCGCCCCGGAGACATGCCACAGCGGCGCCGGCCGCCCCGCCGCCAGCACCTTCGCCTGCGGTGGCTTCTCCACGTTCATCGACGGCCCGGGGTCCGGCCCGTCGATCCCCGCGTACCGGGCTCCGAGGCCGACGCCCAGCTCCTCGGCGACCAGGATCATCTCCCCTATGCCGCCGAGCGGCGCGGGTCCGGAGCAGGCGACGGCGGTCGCGCGCCCGCCGCTGCGGTCGTCACCGGCGCACGCCACACCCGTGAACAGCCAGCCGACCGGCAGCGGCCAGGGCATCCACACCGGAACCTGGGTGCGGTGCACCACCACGCCGAGGGCCTCGACGCTGGGCGGGATCACGGGCTGTACCGGATGCACGGTCCCGTGCACATCGCACTGCCAGGTGTCGGCGAAGAGTCCGGGAGCCCTGACCCGGCCACCACACTTCGGGCAACTGGGTTCGCCCCTCATAGGGCCCCACGGTCCTACCCGGAATCGTCCACGTCAAGGACGATCACCCGTCCGGAGGGACCCGTTCACCGAGGGGAACTAGATGCATCTTGCATTAATTAGCTGCCCTAACTTACTATATGCATACGCCAACTAAATCCGTCTGAGCGGAGGAAGCGCATGGACGACCCATTCGACGCGGGAGCGGGCAGCATCCTGCGGCAGCCGAAGGCCGTGTGGGCGACCGCCGGCGCATCCGTCGTCGCCTTCATGGGCATCGGACTCGTCGACCCGATCCTGCCCTCCATAGCCAAGGGCCTGGACGCCACGGCCGGCCAGGTCTCGCTGCTCTTCACCTCGTACTTCCTGATCACCGCCGTGGCGATGCTGTTCACCGGCTTCGTCTCCAGCCGCATCGGCGGCCGCAGGACGCTGCTGCTCGGCCTCGCGTTCGTCGTGGTCTTCGCCGGACTCGCCGGCACCTCGAACACAGTCGGCCAGCTGGTCGGCTTCCGGGCCGGCTGGGGCCTCGGCAACGCCCTCTTCGTCTCCACCGCCCTCGCCGTCATCGTCGGCGCGGCGGCCGGCGGCAGCGCCGCCGCGATCCTGCTCTACGAGTCCGCGCTCGGCCTCGGCATGGCGTGCGGCCCGCTACTGGGCGCGGTGCTCGGCAACATCAGCTGGCGCTACCCCTTCTTCGGCACCGCCACCCTGATGGCGATCGGCTTCCTCTGCATCACGGCGTTCCTGAAGGAGCAGCCGAAGCCGGCCCGCAAGACGTCGGTCCTGGATCCCATCCGGGCGCTGGGCCACGGCGGCCTCGCCTCCGCGGCCGCCTCCGCCTTCTTCTACAACTACACGTTCTTCACGGTGCTGGCCTTCACCCCGTTCGTGCTGAACATGACCCCGTACCGCTCGGGCGCCGTGTTCTTCGCGTGGGGCGTGCTGCTCGCGCTCTTCTCGGTGGTGGTCGCCCCGCGCATGCAGCGGCGGTTCGGCTCCCTGAAGGTGCTCGGCGGCTCGCTCGTCCTGCTCGCCGCCGACGTCCTCGTCCTCGGCTACGGCGACCACACCACCGCCGTCGTCTGCACGATCCTGTCCGGCGCGTTCATCGGCGTGAACAACACCGTCTACACCGAACTGGCCCTCGGCGTCTCGGACGCACCGCGCCCGGTGGCGAGCGCGGGCTACAACTTCGTCCGCTGGTTCGCCGCGGCGGCCGCTCCCTACTTCGCGCCGAAGATCGAGGAGTGGAGCGACATCCACGTCCCGTTCGTGGTGGCGGCGGTCACCGCGGTCCTGGGCGCGGTCGTGGTGCTCGTACGACGGAACGCGCTCACTCACGACGCCGAGCAACTGGAACCGCGGCACGCCACCGAGGACGGCGTCACGGTCTTTGCCAACTGACTCTCCCCGAGCGGCGCTTGGTGAGCTTGCTCACCCCGCCCGTTCAGTCCAGCGGGGCGGATTTCCGGTGCGGGTCCCGGAGGTCCGTCCCGTTCGCGAGCCAGCGCTCCTGGAGGGCGCCGGCACCGTGCACGCGTTTCCAGGCGGCCTCGTTCGGTGTCATCGGCAGCAACGGCAGGAACCGTACGGGGTCGAGGGGCTCGTCCAGCTCCAGATCCTCGACGAGGCCGCCCGGCTCGCCGACCAGGACGGAGGTGAAGGGCGCGCCCGGCCACAGCGGACCGCCGACGTCCAGCGACGCGCCCGGCGTCACGACCAGGCCCTCCACCTGCGGGGACGCGGCGAGTACGGCGAGCGCGCGGAGCACCTTGTCGGTCTCGGCGAGCCCGGCCCGGACCGACAGGACCAGCTCGGCACGCGGACCCTTGACGGGGTCCGCGACCATCGCGGTGGGGTCGGTCATCGGGTGCGCGGACATGCCGAGCGTGGCGTAGCGGACGACGTCCTCGCCCTGGAGGTCCTCGTGGAAACGGAGCACCTCGATGCGGTCCGTACCGAGGAAGGTGACCGCCGCGCGCGCGTCCGGTTCGCCCAGCGTGGTGGTCAACCGGGCCTCGACCAGAGGAAGAACTTCAGCCATGTCGTGAGCATAGAACTCGTCAGTACCGGGCAAAGCGGCGCCTTGACACTGAGGGCTGCTGCTACTCTGGCCGCGGCGGTTCGGGGCAGCACGCAGCGCGTCGCGGCCAGACCCGACGCCGACAGGACTCCCTTACGAGGGACCGGCTGGAGGAGGTGGGGCTGTCATGGATCGAAGTCACCCGTGCAGTACCACTCGCTCTTCCGGCCTCTGATTTCTTCTCTGGCTGGCTGCCGCCTTCTCGTGCGCGTTGTCGTTCGGAAGAGCACTTCGTTTCGCTTGCCTGATCCTTCTGACCGGTCCGTTCCGGATCTGTCTGGATCCGTTCGTCTGATCTGAATCAGTAGCGAAGTCGCCACCGCAACGGTGCGGTGCTCCCCGCTTTGTGGACGTGCCAAACATCCGCAGTCAGGACGTCCTCATTCCGGGTAGTTCCACCCGTTCGCATGCGATCTTCCGCTGCCTGTCGCGAAGGAGCCTGCCCATGTCGATGATCCGCGACCTCCGTGCCGTCGTCCGCCCCTCCCGCCCCTCGCTGCGCAAGAGCCTGCGTCCGGACAACGGCGCGTACGACACCACCCGCGACCCCGGTACGCCCTCGGCCGTCGTCGACTGTGCCGTCTACCGCGACGGCGCCCGGGTCCAGACCGGCAAGCCGCTCACCCCGCACGAGGCGATGCGGCTGGTGCGCCGTGACGGCGGGTTCGTGTGGATCGGCCTGCACGAGCCGACCGAGGCCGAATTCGCCGGTATCGCGAGCGAGTTCGGGCTCCACCCGCTGGCCGTCGAGGACGCCGTCCAGGCCCACCAGCGCCCGAAGCTGGAGCGGTACGACGACTCCCTCTTCACCGTCTTCAAGACCATCCACTACGTCGAGCACGACCAGCTCACCGCCAACAGCGAGGTCGTGGAGACCGGTGAGGTCATGTGCTTCACCGGCCGGGACTTCTTCATCACCGTCCGGCACGGCGGGCAGGGCTCGCTGCGGGCGCTGCGGCACCGGCTCCAGGACGACCCCGAGCTGCTCGCCAAGGGCCCCTCGGCCGTGCTGCACGCCATCGCCGACCACGTCGTCGACGGCTATGTCGCGGTCGCCGACGCCGTCCAGGACGACATCGACGAGGTGGAGACCGAGGTCTTCACGCCGGGCCGCAAGGGCGGGGTCTCCCGAGGCGTCGACTCGGCGCGGATCTACCAACTCAAGCGCGAGGTACTGGAGTTCAAGCGCGCCGTCTCGCCCCTCCTGCGCCCCATGCAGCTGCTGAGCGAGCGGCCGATGCGGCTGGTCGACCCCGACATCCAGAAGTACTTCCGGGACGTCGCCGACCACCTCGCCCGCGTCCAGGAACAGGTCGTCGGCTTCGACGAACTCCTCAACTCGATCCTCCAGGCCAACCTCGCGCAGGCGTCCGTGGCGCAGAACGAGGACATGCGGAAGATCACGGCATGGGCCGCGATCATCGCCGTACCGACGATGGTGTGCGGTGTGTACGGCATGAACTTCAAGTACATGCCGGAGTTGCACTGGAAGTACGGCTATCCGGTGATCATGGGCATCACGGTCTGCATCTGCCTCGGCATCCACCGCACGCTGAAGCGCAACGGCTGGCTCTAGGCTGGGCGTCATGACAAGCGAGCTGCTCGACCAGGCCCTCATCGAGGAGGCCACGAAGAAGTCCGGCCTCATCTGGGTGCGGGGCTCGGGGGCGGCGGCCGCGCGTGCGGTGTGGCACGCGTGGGCCGACGGGGGCGTGTGCCTGGTCGGCGACGGAGCCGAGCAGTCGCTGGGTGAGCTGGCCGACGGGGGGTCGGCGGAGGTCACCGTCCGCAGCAAGGACAAGGGCGGCCGGCTGGTCACCTGGACGGCGACGGTCATGGAACTGCCCGCCGGCACCCCGGAGTGGGACTCGGCGGTCGCGGAACTGAAGGGCAAGCGCCTCAACGCCCCCGACGGCGAGGCGATGACCGGCCGCTGGGCGAGGGAGTGCAGGGTGCTGCGCCTGACGCCGACGGGAGCGGTGCTGCCCCTGCCGGAGGGGAGCCTGGCAGAGGCCCCGGTCCCGTCCCCGGCAACGACCCGGCACCCGATCCCGGCCGGCCTGCCGCGACTGCTCTCCAGACGCCGCAAGCCCAAGTAGCGGACACCTGAGCCGAGTTCGGCACGGCCGAACAGGACCGTCGTGGCGGATCGCCGTTGCGGCGGGATTCGGGGGCCGTCGGCCGCAACGGCGCTCAGCCCCCGCGGCGCTGGTCGGTGGTGCCGGACCCGCCGAAGCCCCTACGCGCCGCCCCCTACGACGCGGGCAGCTGCTTGCCGTAGTCGACCGTCTCGCTCTTCTCCGGTTCGGCCACGCTGAAGTCCTTGCCCCAGTCCGAGAAGGTGAGGGTGCCGGCGCCGCCGCCGCGTTCCAGGCGGAGGGGGTACGGCTTGCCTTCGAGGGAGACGTCCAGGGTGCCGCCGGAGCCGTTGTCGCCGGCGATGCGGATCGTGCGGGTACCGGACTGCTCGTGGTGACCGGCCACGGAGAGCGAGCCGTGCAGGGTCAGGAGGCCCGAGAGAAGAACGTCCTTGTCCGTGAATCCGCTGAACTTCTTGTACGCGGGATCCGTCCGCGGCACCTTGACGTACTTGCCGTCGAGCTTGGTCGCGGCCGTCGTGTCGCTGCCGTCGGCGTGGTTCCAGAACCCCGAGTCGGCCTGCAGATACAGCGTGGCGCCGACCCGGACGAGCTGGAAGGTCGACCCCTTCGACGTGACCGACCCGGTCCCGCCGTCCTTGTTCAGGCGCATGTCCAGCTGGTACGTACGCCCGCTCGTGACCACCGTCCCCGCCATCCGCACCGTCGCCACCGCCGACGCCGCCGCCCGCGTCTTCGACTGGATCACGGCCGGCGACAGCTTGCCCACCCCGTTCGTCCCGGCGTCCGGATCCCCGCTGCACCCGGTGAGGACGGCCAGTGCGCACACGGCGGTGACCAGTGCGGCGTGGCGAGTACGGCCCGGAGCAATCGCGGTCACAGACAGGGCCACCTTTCTGAGGGGTCCGGCACGGCGTACCGCAGCGTACCGGTGCCCCACCCGCCCGGCGGAGCCAGTCCGTCCGGACCGCCCACCAGGGCATATCCGATCGGTACGGGCTAGCCTGAAGCCCACCGAGCGGTCAAAAGGGACTGAAAACAACGCAAGCAGCACTTCGGTAGGCAAAGGAAGCAACCCCATGGCAGCCGGCGCTCCCCGCATCTTCGTCTCGCACCTCGCCGGCATCCCCGTCTTCGACCCCAACGGCGACCAGGTGGGCCGCGTCCGGGACCTCGTCGTCATGCTCCGCGTCGGCCGCAAGCCCCCGCGGCTGCTCGGCCTGGTCGTCGAACTGTCCACCCGGCGCCGCATCTTCCTGCCCATGACCCGGGTGACCGGCGTCGAGTCCGGCCAGGTCATCACCACCGGTGTGGTCAACGTCCGCCGCTTCGAGCAGCGCCCCACCGAACGCCTGGTCTTCGGCGAGCTCCTCGACCGCCGCGTCCAGCTGGTCGAGACCGGCGAGGAGGTCACCGTCCTGGATCTGGCCGTACAGCAGCTGCCGGCCCGCCGGGTCTGGGAGATCGACCGGGTCTTCGTCCGCAAGGGCCGCACCGGCACCTTCCGGCGGACCAGGGGCGAGACGCTCACCGTCGAGTGGTCGCAGGTCACCGGGTTCTCCCTGGAGGAGCACGGCCAGGGTGCCGAGAGCCTGCTCGCCACCTTCGAGCAGCTGCGCCCCGCCGACCTCGCCAACGTGCTGCACCACCTCTCCCCCAAGCGCCGCGCCGAGGTGGCCGCGGCCCTCGACGACGACCGCCTGGCCGACGTACTCGAGGAACTCCCCGAGGACGACCAGATCGAGATCCTCGGCAAGCTGAAGGAGGAGCGGGCGGCGGACGTCCTGGAGGCCATGGATCCGGACGACGCGGCCGACCTGCTCGCCGAACTCCCCGAGCAGGACAAGGAACGGCTGCTGAGCCTGATGCAGCCGGCGGACGCGGCCGAGATGCGGCGCCTGATGTCGTACGAGGAGCACACGGCGGGCGGTCTGATGACCACCGAGCCGATCGTCCTGCGCCCCGACGCCACCGTCGCCGACGCCCTCGCCCGGGTCCGCAACGCCGACCTCTCCCCGGCCCTCGCCGCCCAGGTCTACGTCTGCCGGCCGCCCGACGAGACCCCGACCGGCAAGTACCTGGGCACCGTGCACTTCCAGCGGCTGCTGCGCGATCCCCCGTACACCCTGGTCAGCTCGCTGGTCGTCGACGACGACCTGCAGCCCCTGGACCCCGACGCCACGCTCCCGGTCATCGCCGGGTTCTTCGCCACCTACGACATGGTCGCGGCGCCCGTGGTGGACGAGGCGGGGTCGCTGGTGGGCGCGGTGACCGTCGACGACGTACTCGACCACATGCTGCCGGAGGACTGGCGGGAGACCGAGTTCCACCTGGACGAGGAGGAGCAGGCGGCGGAGAAGACGGGCGAGAAGGGGGCGGGGATCCATGGCGGCTGAGCGGGAGAGCACGCGAGAGCGGACGCCGGCCGGCGCCACCGCCGCCGGCCGGTCGCGCGCCCGCCTGGACCAGCCGCGCCCGCCGCGGCGCAGGCTGCTGCCCGAGTGGGACCCGGAAGCCTTCGGACGGCTCTCCGAGCGCATCGCGCGGTTCCTGGGCACCGGGCGGTTCATCGTCTGGATGACGTTCGTGATCATCCTCTGGGTGATCTGGAACATCTCGGCACCCGGCGGGCTCCGCTTCGACGAGTACCCGTTCATCTTCCTGACGCTGGCCCTGTCCCTGCAGGCGTCCTACGCGGCCCCGCTGATCCTGCTCGCGCAGAACAGGCAGGACGACCGGGACCGGGTCAACCTCGAACAGGACCGCAAGCAGAACGAGCGGTCCATCGCCGACACCGAGTACCTGACCCGGGAGATCGCCGCCCTGCGCATGGGCCTGGGCGAGGTGGCGACCCGGGACTGGATCCGCTCCGAGCTCCAGGACCTCCTCAAGGACATGACGGACGAGCGACGGGACGGGCATGTCGTATTCCCGGCAGAACGGTCGGCGCGGCGTGACGTAGACGACCGCTGAGGGGCGTTATAGGGGCACTGTGCCGCGCCGTACCATCGTCTGTATGGCTAGCGAAGACGCGGTGCGCGAGGCACTGGCGACGGTGAACGACCCCGAGATCAACCGACCCATCACCGAACTGGGGATGGTCAAATCGGTGGCGATCGGGGAGGACGGCGCGGTCGCGGTCACCGTGTACCTGACGGTCTCCGGCTGCCCCATGCGGGACACGATCACCCAGCGCGTCACCGAGGCGGTCTCCCGGGTCGAGGGCGTCACGCGGGTCGACGTCACCCTGGACGTGATGAGCGACGAGCAGCGCAAGGAGTTGGCCACCGCCCTGCGCGGCGGCCAGGGCGAGCGCGAGGTCCCCTTCGCCAAGCCCGGCAACCTCACCCGCGTCTACGCGGTCGCCTCCGGCAAGGGCGGCGTCGGCAAGTCGTCGGTCACGGTCAACCTCGCCGCCGCGATGGCCGCCGACGGCCTCAAGGTGGGCGTGGTCGACGCGGACATCTACGGCCACTCCGTCCCGCGGATGCTCGGCGCGGACGGCAGCCCGACCCAGGTCGAGAACATGATCATGCCGCCGTCGGCGAACGGCGTGAAGGTCATCTCCATCGGCATGTTCACCCCGGGCAACGCCCCGGTCGTCTGGCGCGGCCCGATGCTGCACCGAGCCCTCCAGCAGTTCCTCGCGGACGTCTACTGGGGCGACCTGGACGTCCTCCTCCTCGACCTCCCGCCCGGCACCGGCGACATCGCCATCTCGGTCGCCCAGCTGGTCCCGAACGCCGAGATCCTGGTCGTCACGACGCCCCAGCAGGCGGCGGCGGAGGTCGCGGAGCGGGCCGGCTCCATCGCGGTCCAGACCCACCAGAAGATCGTGGGCGTGGTGGAGAACATGTCGGGGCTGCCCTGCCCGCACTGCGGCGAGATGGTCGACATCTTCGGCACGGGCGGCGGCCAGCTGGTCGCCGACGGTCTCACCCGTACGACGGGCACGACCGTCCCGGTCCTCGGCAACATCCCCATCGACGTCCGCCTCCGCGAGGGCGGCGACGAGGGCAAGCCGGTCGTCCTGACCGACCCGGACAGCCCGGCGGGCGCGGCACTGCGGGGCATCGCGGGGAAGCTGGGAGGACGGCAGCGGGGCCTGTCAGGCCTCTCGCTGGGGATCACCCCGAAGAACAAGTTCTAGAGCCGCTACGACGAAGGGGGGCGCTGTCCGTGACGGACAGCGCCCCCCTTCGTGCTACTCCGCCGCCCGTCCCGGGCAGAGGTCGAGCGGGGTGCAGAGCTGGATCACCTGATAGGGGCCACCATCTGCGGCCTCGGTATGCGGCAGGAACCGCCACTGCGAGGCTTTGGTGTGCCGAGTCCCGTCCGCCTTCTCCACATGGGCGTGCAGGGTACGGGTTCGAGGGTCGTTGGTCTCCACCAGCACCTCGTCGGCAGCGATCGGGAAATGATCGTGCAGCAGGCACAGACCGAACCGGTTCAGATTGCCGTGCTTGGCCAGTACCGCGGCCAGATCCCGCACGAACTCGGCGTCCTGAGGGCCTAGCGCCTCGGCCTCCTCGAAAACGGGAAGCGAAATTCTCGGCGCGGAAACGTTTATGTCAGCCATAACCCCTCCGTCGAATAGCTGACGGTGATCGGATTCCATTATCAGCCACTGGCAGCTTTCCTGCAATTCGGGAGACTGGGACGAAGGGGTGGGGTTGCCCTGCTCCGCAGTGCGCCTGGGTGTGAAACGTGGAACATGTGTCTAAATTCTCCGGTCAGGAGGTGCTGGAACTTGCCGGAGATCAGATGGTGGCGACTGGTGTCGCTGATGGTGTTGGCGGTGGCGTGGTGGGGGTGCTCCCCTGCGGAGGCACGGGAAGGCAGCCCCGACCCCTGCTTGACGGATCAACTTCGGACAAGCGAGGTGACTGCAGACATCCGGTTCTCACAGCACCACCAGACTTACATCAAGATGTATTCCGACATGACGATCAAGGTACCCATGAAATGGGACCTTGCAAAGAACCTCACATTCAGCGACAGTTCCGGGGATTACCGAAGGGCAATACACTGCCTGCTACTCGGCAAAAAGGGCGTGGCGAGTGACAGGGAATGGCGGTCCAGCAACCCTGGAGTGACCGCAAAGGACGGCCTGGTCACCGTACGTTACGGTGCATACACCTGGATCGACAGATACGGCATCTTCCAGCTCGGCCCCTGGCGGGTTTCGGCTCTGAAAAAACACCATTGGGAGGTCGCGCTTCAACCGCCGAGCCTCGACGGGTTCGCCTGGAAGCATATCGGAGTGCAACTGGACGGACTGGACTTCGACAATCACTCCACACGGGATGTGAAATCTTCGGACGCGAACGGACTGGAGTGGGACCATGAAATGCCCAAAGATGTCAAGGTCGATTTTGATATTCCCCTCCAGCATTCTGTGACACTGGTTTTCACTGAGTCGTTCTTGAGCAAAGCGGGTGTCGCCACGTGGTGGGTGTCCGCTTCCTGCGTGATGGCGCTGGCCGCACTTCGCAGCCGGCAGTCGTACTCTTCCGCCACCCAATGTGCATCAGGCCAGAGTTCGCGGACACCCGGGTGGCGGTCCGACGTCATCCGAATCGAGAGTCCTGTGGGGACGGTGCTCCAATGGGCCGTGCTCAGCACAGCCGTTGTCGTCACGTTGATTCTGGTCATTCCCGAGAATTCCATCCCCCGCAAGTGGCGCAGCCTCATCTGCATGGGCGCGGGTCTGGCTCTGCTCTTCGTCGCCCGCCCCTGGAAGCGAGGTGGGTCACCGGTCGCGGCAGACACAGAGGCGGAGGGGGCCGCCGATCCGGATGATGTCCAGCGCCGCCAGATCCACGCCGTGGCCGTGGCCGCGGCCGTGGCCACGGCCGTCGGCCTGCTGGTACTCCTGGGCCATGGGCTCTTCGGCTTGCCGGCGAACCTGGTGCCGAAAGCGCCACCGACCGTTCTGGGCCTGTTCGGGCTCACATTGCTGGGACTGGCGACCGTGTGGTTGTGGCTCGCCGCGATGACCGCCTGGGCCTGGCGCTTCGCGCGCGAGGGAGGTCTTGCACGTACCTGGGCCGCCGCATGGGATCGCGCGCCGGGCCGCTGCACCGCAACGGTCGGAATCCTGCTGACGGGGGTCGCGTTGGCCCTGCTCGGGTGTGCCTTGTGGTCGAGTTATCGGCAGTGGGAGCGCGCCAATTGGCTCACCGGCGGAGGCTCGTTCGCCAAGGCGCCGTACGTCAACCAAATCATGGCGGATTTCTCCTTCACCGACCTGATTTGGGTCTTCTCGCACAGCTGGATTTTGACCGTGGTCGCTTTGGTGGCGCTTTTGTATCTTCGCGTCAGGACACAGCAGGAGCAGGCTCGGAGCAAACAGGAGCAGGCCTCTTTGTGGCCGGGAACTCCCGAACTCCTGCTGATCGCAGCCGTATTCGCCTTCCTCGTGGGCGTGCCAGGGGGAAGCTTCGCAGGTGCCAGCGCCTTGTACGGCAGCGCCTGGATCCCGCTGAACATCGGCTCGCTGTACCTGGTTCTCGCTATGGGTCGACGATACTCGGTATTGGGCCAGTTGCGAGCTTGCTTCCACGGAAGGCAATTGAACAGCAAGAAACGCCGACCCGAACTGCTGTCGAAGGCGCAGCGCTATCGCAGCCTGAACCACCAGCTGCACCTGTTGGACCAGGGCCATGGGGGCAGCGCCACACGTCAGCAGCTGGAGGACGAGCTGCATGGACTGCATCGATGGCTGGTCGACACGTGCGGCGGGGAGAGTCCCCCCGAGCACATTTCCGTACTGGACGTCGCGCTCGCCTGGGGTCCACAGGGGCACTGGTGGTCGAATGCCGTGCATGCCGCACGCCTGGCGTTCTGTTTCGGAATCCCGGCCAGTGCGGCCCTTGTGTTTCTCGATCTACAGGACGACCGGAATGTTATGCAATACACCTACCAGGCCGCCGGGATTCCGGAATTCGTCGCGCGTTTCTTGCTCTATCAGCTGGCATGGACCGGCGCCGGATTCGCCCTCGGGGCGTTGTGGCGCCTGCTGCCCGGGCACCGCAGTCCGGTACGCGCCTGGAGCCTGACATTGGCATCCGCGTTGCCGATCTGCCTCGCGCTGCTGATCATCAGGATCACCGATGCACCTTTCGGCCACGTACTTCTCTATCTCCTGCTCATGCTCATCACGCTCGCACTCACCAGCATTTGGCTGGACACGGCGACCTTCAAACACGAGCAGGAATTGTGGAGCAGTCGAGTCGCCCTGCTTCTGTCGATCTACCAGGTGCGGGGCTTCTCGACACACGTCGGCTGGATCTTGGCCCAAGTAGTGGCAGCCGTGGGGCTCTGGCATACGTTGGCCCACCGCTGAGGCAGCATGCGCCTGGGCCCGGGCGCGCGACTCGCGCCAAGGCCCTTTCCCTACGCGTACGTCGTGATGTCCTTGATCACCGCGAACCCCAGCCCGTACGCGGACATCCCCCGCCCGTACGCCCCCAGATGCACGCCCTCCTCCGTGGACCCGGCGAGCACCCACCCGAACTCCGACTCCCGGTAGTGGAACGGCGTCGAAACCCCGTCCACCGGCAGCGAGAGCGTCGACCACTCGGGCCCGGCCAGCTCGTCGGCCAGCTCCCACGCCGTCTCGGTCTGCTGCTCCAGCCAGTCGTCCCGCAGGCTGTGGTCCATCTGCCCCGGCCAGGTGAAGGACAGCAGCCCGACCCCGGCCAGCCACGCGGCGGACGACACCGACGTGGCCTCCAGCAGCCCCGTCCCGTCGGCACTCCTCCGGGACGGACTCTCCGCGACGGTCACGACCACCGCGAACTTCTCCCGCGGCTCACCGACGGCCGAGGCGAGATGTTCGTTCCGCACCGACGGCTCGTCACCGTGCCCGATCGACCCGTGCTCCACCGCACCGTCGGCCGCCGCACCCACCTGCATCAGCCAGCGCGGCCCCGTGAACGCCTCGTCAAGGCCGTACCAGGGGAAGGGCGCCTCCAGGTAGCCGTCGACCGTGCGGCGGACGGAGGGGACCTGCTGTTCGCCCTCCGCGACCGGTGCCTGTCCGTCCAACTGACTTGTCGTCTCCATCTGCCCCGACGCCTCCTAGCTCTCGTCGGTCCGGGGCGGCCCGCCCCCCTTCGGGCGCACTCGTCCGGTCCGCACAACAACTCGGCAGCATATCGATCCCGCCGGGACCAGCAGCGAAACCGCCCGGTGCGTGGGTCGCACGGGCGGCGGGTTAGGGCTGTAAGAGACGTATGAGCGGCGCACACGCGGTATGAAACGCGTCACGTGCGCCGCTCATGGGCGAGTCGGTGATCCGGGCTCAGGTGGCGTCCGCGTCGAAGGGCGGACGGTCTTCCTTGCCCGGGTCGTCCGGCTTCTTGGTCATGTCGATCCGGCCGCTCCCCGAAGAACCGCTTCCGGAGGACGAGGGCGAGGTGTCGGTGTCGCGGCTGTGCACCGCGTCCGTGACCTCGGCCATCTCCTTCTTCAGGTCGAAGCCGTTGCGGATCTCCTTCAGCCCCAGCTCGTCACTGTCCAGGTGCTTGCGGATGAAGGTCTTGGGGTTGAGGTCCTCCAGCTCGAAGTCCTTGAACTCCGGGCCGAGTTCCTGCCGGATGTCCTCTTTGGCGCTCTCCGAGAACTCCCGGATCTTGCGGATGGTCCGCATGACGTCCTGGATGACCTTCGGGAGCTTGTCCGGACCGAAGACGAGCACGGCGAGCACAATGATCGTCACCAGCTCGAGTGGTCCTATGTCATTGAACACCTGAAGCTCCTTGCGATGTCCTCGGTCCTCGGCCCTCCGGTCGCTGTTGCGGCTGTTCCGTGGTCCGGGCCGGGTCCACGGTACCCGGCGCACCTGTCCGACCGGTACTGCCCCGAGGTGTCCGACCGCGTGTGTACGACCGGTTTTCCGGGTTGTTTGCCTAGTCGGGGCACGAGTGGGGCCCCGCCTGTGAGGTTTCTGTCAGTTCCTGTCCGAGGAGCCGGGGCGGTCGCCGGGGCTGTCGAGCGGCAGCGGGGTGAGGTCGTGCACGCCGTACACCTGGAGGACGGCGAGGTCGTAGCCGGCGTCCAGGCGGACGACGGTCGCCCGGGCGGTGGCTCCGCTGCTGAACGTCACGGTGATCCGGCCGCCCGCGGCGACCGCGGGGGCGACGACGTGGTGGTTGGTGAGGATGCGCCCACGGGTGTCGAGGACGAAGCCCGTGCCGGTGGCCTGGTCACCGGTGCCGGCTCCGGTTCCGGTGACGTGCAGGGTGACGAGGCTGGGCAGCGCCCGCGAGGCGATGCCGGCGGCATTGCCGGGCGGCCGTCCGGGCGGCGGCGGGCCCGGCTGGGGCAGCTGTACGGCCTCCAGGCCGTTGGTGCGCTCCAGATAGCCGCCGATGAGCCCGCCGGCCGCACCGGAGAGCACGGAGAGCACCAGCGCCCCCACGACGAGCGTCCGCCGGCTCCGCGACCGCCGCCGTGCCGCGGCCCCGGCCGCATCGCCCTGCGGCAGGGACGGGGCGCTGCCGGTGGTGTCGCCGGGTGTCGTCGGTATCCCCTCGTCCATGGTCTCCTCGCGGGCTCACCGCGGCCCCGTGCACCGGCGGCTCGCGGAAGGTCGGCTCCATGCCCGCGGTGGTGTCACGGGCATGGCTGATTCACAGGATTCAACCAGGTTCGCGAGTCGCCGCGCAGGGCCGTTCAGCAGGTGGGCAGGGCCCGGTCAGTGGGCGGCGCGGTAGGAGCGGGACGGGGACGGGGAGGGTGCGGAGGTCGTGTCGGGGACGGGTGCGGCGAACAGGCCGGTGCCGGTCGCCTCGGGGGTGCTGGTCCACGAGGTGAGGGCGAACGGCGGGTTGGCGCTCAGCGGCCGTATCAAGGGGGAGACCGCGGCCGCGCCGGCCATCACCGGTGCGGTCAGTTCCCGCAGCTTCTGCTGGGCGGCGGCCGGGGAGGGCACTCCGGGCAGCAGTGGCGCGGACACCGAGGTGGGCATGGCGGGGGCGACGCCGAGCAGCGTGCCGGACGACAGCAGCGGGGTGAGCAGGCGGCGGCGCTGCGTGTCGGCGGTCCCGCTGATACCGGAGCCCGCCGTGCCGGCCGGGGCGACACTGCCGCCGCCGGTGCCGCTGCGGGCGTCGGCGGCCGGGGCGCCGGGCAGGCCGGCGGTGACCCCGCCGAGGGCGACGGCGGCCAGCGAGACCGCGCCGGCGGCGACGAACGCGAACCGCATGCCGCGCGAGGCGGAGCGGTCGCCGTCCGGGCGGCCGACGGGGTGGATGCGGAAGCCACGGCCGGCGGCCGCGGCCGGGTCGTGGGGGCGGGCGGGGACATAGCCGAACTCGAAGCGGTCGTCCCGGCTCAGGTCGAAGACCCCGCTGTCGGATCCGCGTCCCGAGGGGTCTCCCCCGCCGAACGGCGAACCGCCGCCGTCCGGGTCGCCGCCCGCGGGCAGCCCCTGGAGACGGGCCAGGAAGCTCTCGGAGGGCGGGGGCGGGGCGGCCGCCGCGAAGACGCTCTTCAGCGCGCGCTGCGCGTCCGCCTCCGCTTTGCACCGGGCGCAGGTCGCCAGGTGGGCCAGGACGCGCTCACGCGTCTCATGACCGAGCTCTCCGTCCACCAGGGCGGAGAGTCGGTCTCCCAGGTGCTGCTCGGCGAGCTGTCGCTCAGCCGGTTTCGGTCGTGATCCACTCACGCGGTCGCGCCCCCTCCTCCCAGTGCGGGAACACGGGGCACGAAGGAACGGCGCTCGGCCTTGCGGGCCTCCGGGGAGCGGTGCGCGAGGGCCTTGCGCAGCTGGGAGCGGCCCCGGTGGATGCGGGAGCGGACCGTGCCGAGCTTGACGCCGAGGGTCGCGGCGATCTCCTCGTAGGACAGGCCCTCGATGTCGCAGAGCACGACGGCGGCGCGGAACTCGGGCGCGAGGGTGTCCAGGGCCTGCTGCACGTCGGCGTCGAAGTGCGCGTCGTTGAAGGCCTGGGACGGGGTGGGCTCGCGGCTGGGCAGGCGCTCGGCCGCGTCCTCGCCGAGGGCGTCGAAGCGGATGCGCTGCTTGCGGCGGACCATGTCGAGGAACAGGTTGGTGGTGATGCGGTGCAGCCAGCCCTCGAAGGTGCCCGGAGAGTAGGTCGACAGCGAGCGGAAGACGCGGACGAAGACCTCCTGGGTGAGGTCCTCGGCGTCGTGCTGGTTACCGGTCAGGCGGTAGGCCAGGCGGTAGACGCGGCCGCTGTGCGTGCTGACGATCTCCTCCCACGTGGGCGGAGTCCATGCCTGCCCGTCCGCGTCGGTGGAGAAGGTCGCGGTCCGGTCCTCGCCCGTGGCGAGCGCGGCGGCGTGGCTGGGGTCAGCAGCGGTGTCGTTCACGGATTTCGGCCTGCCTGCCGATCCGAGAAAGCGCCGCAGCACTCCTCCCCGATCCCCAGGCGCGGCCGCACCTCCCCTGTCGGCTCTGGTGGTGTCCAGTGGAGCCCCTACCATAGCCACCTCGCCCGTTAGCACCGGATAAGCGGTTTTACGAGAATTTGATCTGTGCTGATAGGGCTCATCCGACCGCACCAGCAGTTGCTCGACCACCGTCTCGTCATCGTGATCCATTCGTGTCCCCCCGCCCTGTCTTCCACCCCTCTAAACGCCTGGTCCCATCTGCGGGTTCCCAGTGCCAACGGATACAGTCACGCCCAGGCAACCACGGGGACAGGAGAGGGTCATTACCGGCAACCGGCAGACGAGCTGGGCGTTCGCCGACGCCTTTGTCGCCGAGGACGAAGCACTGCGGTGGGCCCGTGACCGGGCCCGCGAGGCAGGGCTGCGCTCGGTGTCGCCCGGCACGGGCGCCGCGCTGCGCATGCTCGCCGCCTCCGTGGACGCCAAGGCGGTCGCCGAGATCGGCACCGGGTGCGGGGTGTCCGGGATGTATCTGCTGCACGGCATGCGCCCGGACGGCGTGCTGACCACCGTGGATCCCGAGCCCGAACACCAGCAGTTCGCCCGGCAGGCCTTCCGCGCCTGCGGCTTCGCCAGCAACCGGGCCCGCTTCATCCCCGGCCGCGCCCTCGACGTGCTCCCCCGTCTCGCGGACGCCGGCTACGACCTCGTCTTCTGCGACGGCGACCGCCAGGAGTATTCCGACTATCTCGCTGAATCGTTGCGCCTGCTGCGTCCGGGTGGCCTGGTGGTCTTCGAGGGCGTCTTCGCCAACGGCCGCACCGTCGACTCGGGGCCGCAGCCGACCGAGGTACTGCGGCTGCGCGAACTGCTGCGCACGGTGCGGGAGAGCCAGGAACTGGTGCCGTCGCTGCTGCCGGTGGGCGACGGACTGCTGTGCGCGGTCAAGCGATAGCCCTCACGGGCAGGGACCGGGTTCCAGCGGACAGGGATCCGGCGGGCAGGGATCCGGCGGGCAGGGACCAGGCGGACAGGGACCGGAGAGACGGCAGCGCCCCGGCACCTCTTGGGATGCCGGGGCGGCCGAAAGGGTATGGTCGCTGACGCCTCAGCCGACGACGTTCTTGAGGGCGTCGGCAAGCGCCGCGGCCTCATCAGGGGTCAGCTCGACGACGAGCCGACCGCCGCCTTCGAGCGGAACGCGCATGACGATGCCCCGCCCCTCCTTGGTCACCTCGAGCGGGCCATCACCCGTCCGCGGCTTCATGGCCGCCATGCTCGTCCCCTTCCTCAGAACAGCTCATCGTCTACCGACGGCCCTGGAGGGCACGCGTGATCCTCACGGGACACGCGACACCGGCATCGAACACATTGCTTCCAAGCCATTATCCCGCATCTCAGGACCCGATGACCAACATCAGTCGGCATCGCTTGGGCAACGCACGCGAGCAAAACCACCCAATTCGGCGATGTGGCTGCGATACTTCGCCACCCTGCGTCCTTACGCCGACCGAGTCGGCTCCTGAATTCTTTGACGCAGGTCACACGCCGGGTCCGGTCCCCCGACGGCGATCTCCGCCATGCTGTCCTTCGGACATCGACGTACTGAGCGGTACGTCAGCCGCGACGGCGGAGACGACGGAGGGGACGCACCATGACCGACACCGTGCTCTACGAGGTGAGCGACGGGCTCGCGACGATCACGCTGAACCGCCCCGAGGCGATGAACGCGCTGAACATCGCGACCAAGGTGGCCCTTCGGGAGGCCGCGCAGGAAGCGGCGGCCGACACGGCCGTCCGGGCGATCCTGCTGACCGCCGCCGGGGACCGGGCGTTCTGTGTGGGCCAGGACCTCAAGGAGCACATCACGCTGCTCGCGTCCGACCGGGAGACCGGGGCGGGGCAGACGATGACGACGGTACGGGAGCACTACAACCCGATCGTCCGGGCGTTGGTGGGAGCGCCGAAGCCGGTGGTGGCCGGCGTGAACGGGGTCGCGGCCGGGGCCGGGTTCGGTTTCGCGCTCGCCGCGGACTACCGGGTGGTCGCCGACACGGCCGCGTTCAACACGTCGTTCGCGGGGGTCGCGCTGACTGCGGACTCCGGGGTGTCCTGGACGCTGCCGCGGGTTGTGGGGCCGGGGCGCGCCGCCGACCTGCTGCTCTTTCCGCGGAGCATCGGTGCGCAGGACGCGTACGAGCTGGGCATCGCGAACAAGGTGGTGCCCTCGGCCGAGCTGCGGGCCGAGGCCGAGAAAGTGGCGCGGAAATTGGCCGAAGGACCGACTGTGGCGTACGCGGCGCTGAAGGAGGCCGTCGCCTACGGGCTCACGCACTCCCTCGACGAGACCCTTGACAAGGAGGACGAGCTGCAGACTCGGGCCGGGGCAGCCGAGGATCACGCGATCGCCGTGCAGGCGTTTGTGAACAAGGAGAAGCCGAAGTATTTGGGGCGGTGACGGTCGGGGGGGAACTGCGGGTCGGTGGGGGCTGGTCGCGCCCGCGCGGCGGAGCCGCGTATCGATGCGGCCCCGCGCCCCTCAAGGGGCGCTACGGGCGACGCATGTTTCCAGGTGGTCGTTGACCAACCCGCACGCCTGCATCAAGGCGTACGCCGTCGTCGGGCCGATGAAGCGCAGGCCGCGCTTCTTCAGGGCCTTGGACAGGGCCGTCGACTCGGGGGTCACCGCCTGCACGTCGGTGATGGTCTTCGGTGCGGGATACGTGCCCGGCTCCGGGGCGTGCGACCAGATCAGGGCGTCGAGCTCGCCCGGGGCCCACTCCGCCAGGACCCTGGCGTTGGCCATCGTCGCGTCGATCTTCGCTCGGTTGCGAATGATGCCGGGGTCGGCCAGCAGGCGTTCGCGGTCCTCGTCCGTGAACGCGGCCACCTTCTCGATGTGGAAGCCGGCGAAGGCGGCCCGGAAGCCGGGGCGGCGGCGGAGGATCGTGATCCAGGAGAGGCCGGACTGGAAGGCCTCCAGGCTGAGGCGTTCGTAGAGGGCTTCGTCGCCGTGGACCGGGCGGCCCCACTCCTCGTCGTGGTACGCCACGTAATCCTCGGTGGACAGGGCCCAGGGGCAGCGCAGCCTGCCGTCCGGCCCGGCCACCGCCGCTCCGTCGATGACGTCGGGCACGTCAGGCGCGTCGGTCATGGCCGGTCCTCCGGCTCGGGCTTGTCCAGCGAGGTGTGCGGGGCGTGCGGCGCGGCCTGGGCGCCGGCCAGCGCGGACTCCAGGTCGTTGATCCGGGCGTCACGCTCCGCGAGCTCGGCGCCGAGCCGGCTCAGCGCGTCGTCGACGTCCGCCATGCGGTAGCCGCGCGGGACCAGCGGGAAGCGGATGCTCTCCACGTCCGCGCGGTTCACCGGGCGGTCCGGGGGCAGCGGGTCCTGGAACCGCTCGGGCGCCACCTCGGGCAGCGGTCCGCTCTCGCCGCCGCTCACCACGGAGAGGGTGACCGCGGCGACCACGACCGCGAGCGCGACGACGAGGAACAGGAACATAACCATCGCGGTGGGCCCCCAGGCTCGATGAAGCTCGGTGCAGCAGCACTCGTTGTGCTCAGTGTGCTCGGTGTCGAATGTGTCTGTGTCCGATCGTGCCATGCGAGTCTGACAGTTAGGGTCGCAGGCGGTCTTACCGAGGGAATTACTACGAGAGGTCACAGGCGATGCTCAGGCTGGGCAGGCGGGAATTCGGGCCGTACGAACCGGTGATCATGGCCATCGTGAACCGGACGCCGGACTCCTTCTACGACCAGGGGGCGACCTTCCTCGACGAGCCGGCCCTCGCGCGCGTGGAGCAGGCGGTCGCCGAGGGGGCCGCGATCATCGACATCGGCGGGGTGAAGGCCGGGCCGGGCGAGGAGGTCGGCGCCGAGGAGGAGGCGCGGCGCATCGTCGGGTTCGTCGCGGAGGTGCGCAGGCGTTTCCCGGACGTCGTGATCAGCGTGGACACCTGGCGGGCGTCGGTCGGTGAGGCCGCCTGCGAGGCCGGGGCGGATCTGCTGAACGACGCGTGGGGCGGGGTCGACCCGGGATTGGCGGAGGTCGCGGCGCGGTACGGGGTGGGGCTGGTGTGCACGCATGCGGGCGGGGCCGAGCCCCGGACGCGGCCGCACCGGGTGACGTACGACGACGTCGTGGCCGACATTCTGCGGGTGACCCTGGGGCTGGCCGAGCGGGCCGTCGCGCTGGGGGTGCCGCGGGAGTCGGTGCTGATCGATCCCGGGCACGACTTCGGCAAGAACACCCGGCACAGCCTGGAGGCGACGCGGCGGCTCGGGGAGATGGTGGAGACGGGGTGGCCGGTGCTGGTCTCCCTGTCCAACAAGGACTTCGTGGGCGAGACCCTGGACCGGCCGCTGAAGGAGCGGGTGATCGGCACGCTGGCGACGACGGCGGTGTCGGCGTGGCTGGGGGCTCAGGTGTACCGGGTGCACGAGGTCGCCGAGACGCGGCAGGTGCTGGACATGGTGGCGTCGATCGCCGGGCACCGGCCTCCGGCGGTGGCCCGGCGGGGGCTGGCGTAGCGACCTGGGGGCTCCGCCCCCAGACCCCCGAATCCCTCGCCCACCCACTACCCGACTCGGCCGGTTGAAAGGATGAGGCAGAAAGACCGTTCGAGGTCCACTCCTCAAGAAACCGAGTCGGGTGGGCGGGTGGGCAACGGCCGGTCCTAGCGGCCCGCTTCCTTCGAGACCAGGCCCACGGCCTCCTCCACGTCGTCCGTGACGTGGAAGAGGAGGAGGTCCTTCTCCGCCGCCTTGCCTTGGGCGACCAGCGTGTTCTTCAGCCACTCCACGAGGCCGCCCCAGTAGCCGCTGCCGAACAGGACGATCGGGAAGCGGGTGACCTTCTGGGTCTGGACGAGGGTGAGGGCCTCGAAGAGTTCGTCGAGGGTGCCGAGGCCGCCGGGCAGGACCACGAAGCCCTGCGCGTACTTGACGAACATCATCTTCCGCACGAAGAAGTAGCGGAAGTTGAGGCCGATGTCGACGTACTGGTTGAGGCCCTGTTCGAAGGGGAGCTCGATGCCGAGGCCGACCGAGACGCCGCCCGCTTCGAGGGCACCCTTGTTCGCCGCCTCCATGGCGCCGGGCCCGCCGCCCGTGATGACCGCCCAGCCGGCCTCGACCAGGCCCCGGCCCAGCTTCACGCCCGCGTCGTACTCGGCCGAGTCGACCGGCGTCCGCGCGGAGCCGAACACGCTGATCGCGGGCGGCAGTTCGGCGAGCGTGCCGAAGCCCTCGATGAACTCCGACTGGATGCGCAGCACCCGCCAGGGGTCTGTGTGCACCCAGTCGGAAGGGCCGCCCGCGTCCAGGAGACGCTGGTCCGTCGTGCTCGCGGTCACCTGGCCGCGCCGTCGGAGGACCGGTCCCAGGCGCTGCTCGTCCGGCGGCACCTTCTTCCCCTCGGGGTTCCCGGTAGGCATATGCGCGCTCCCTCCGCTTGCAGGTGTATCCGCCCCAGCGTAGATCCGTGCGGGTTACAGGCGCGGGACGTCGGCATGTCGGGTGCGCAGCGCCGTCGTACGGCTCAGCTGGTCAGCCAGGTGCGCAGGCGCTCCTCGCCCGCCAGGATCTTGGCGGTTTCCACCCTTTCGTCCCGCTTGTGTGCCAAGTGCGGGTTGCCCGGGCCGTAGTTGACCGCGGGGACGCCGAGAGCCGAGAAGCGGGAGACGTCGGTCCAGCCGTACTTGGGCATCGGGGTGCCGCCGACCGCCTCGATGAAGGCGGCCGCGGCCGGGTGGGAGAGACCGGGCAGCGCTCCGGGGCTGTGGTCGTCGACCACGAACTCCTCGACCCCGCAGTCGGCGAAGACCTCGCGGACGTGGGCGATGGCCTCGGCCTCGGAACGGTCGGGGGCGTACCGGAAGTTGACGGTGACCACGCACTCGTCGGGGATGACGTTGCCCGCCACCCCGCCCGAGATGCCGACCGCGTTCAGGCCCTCGCGGTACTCCAGGCCGTCGATGACCGGGTAGCGGGGCTCGTAGGCGGCGAGGCGGGCCAGGATCGGGGCGGCCGCGTGGATCGCGTTGGAGCCCATCCAGGAGCGCGCCGAGTGGGCCCGTTCACCCGTGGTCCTGAGCAGCACGCGCAGGGTGCCCTGGCAGCCGCCCTCGACCTCGCCGTTCGAGGGCTCCAGCAGGACCGCGAAGTCGCCCGCCAGCCACTCCGGGTGGGCCTCGGCGACGTGCTTGAGGCCGTTGAGGTCGGCGGCGACCTCCTCGTTGTCGTAGAAGACGAAGGTCAGGTCGCGGTTGGGGGCCGGGACGGTGGCGGCGATGCGCAGCTGGACCGCGACGCCCGACTTCATGTCGCAGGTGCCGCAGCCCCACAGCACGCCGTCCTCGTCGAGGCGGGAGGGCACGTTCTCCGCGATGGGGACGGTGTCGATGTGGCCGGCCAGGATCACACGCTCGGGACGGCCGAGGCCGGTCCGGGCGATCACGTTGTTGCCGTACCGGTCGACCGTCAGGTGCGGCAGGGCACGCAGCGCGCTCTCGATCGCGTCCGCGAGCGGCTTCTCGGTGCCGCTCTCGGAGGGGAGGTCGACGAGCCGCGCGGTGAGCGCGGCGGCGTCCAGCGTGAGGTCAAGCGAGGTGTCGGCCATGACCTCGACCCTAGCGCCCGTCGGCCTGCGGGCTGGTTCACAGGCTTCCGGACCCGGGGGTGGGCGGCTCGTACTCTCCAGTATGTTGTACGCGTGCCAGAGCCGTCCCCCATCCGCCCCAAGCGTCGCAGCCGCGTCCTGCGTTTCGTGTCGGGCTTGCTCATCCTGTGCGCCGTCGCGGCCTACCTGGTCGTCCAGTACGTCACCGGCGGCGGTGGCGCCGAGGGCTGCAAGGTCGTCTCGGGCCGAAGCGACGGCGAGTCGTACGAGTTCACGCCCGAGCAGGCGGTGAACGCGGCCACGATCGCCGCCGTCGGTACCGGCCGCGGTATGCCCGAGCGAGCGGTGGCCATCGCCCTGGCGACCGCGATCCAGGAGTCCGGGCTGCTCAACATCGAACACGGTGACCGCGATTCGCTGGGCCTGTTCCAGCAGCGGCCCTCGCAGGGCTGGGGCACCGAGAAGCAGATCCTGGACCCGGCGTACGCGGCGGGCATGTTCTACGCCCACCTGGCCAAGGTGCCCGACTACGAGACCCTGCCGCTGACGGTGGCCGCACAGCGCGTCCAGCGCAGCGGTTACCCGGAGGCGTACGCCAAGCACGAGACCGACGCCACGCTGCTCGCGGCGGCCCTGACCGGGCAGGCGGCGGCCACGCTGACCTGCGACGGGCGCCCGGCGGCCCGCACCGCGACGGCGACGGAGGCGGCGACGGCGAGTACCGGTACGGGTACGGACGCGGTACGGACCGCGCTCGTACGGGACTTCGGGCGGGACGCGGTCGAGGAGGCCGGCGCGGAGGTGAGCGGCTCGTCCGCGAGTTCGCCGACGCCGACGCCGAGCGTGACCGCCACGGCGCACGGGCGGACCGTGACCGTGCCGGTGCCGGAGGGGAAGAAGAAGGACAAGTCGGGCCGCACCGAGAGTGAGCGCGGCTGGCAGCTGGCGCACTGGGCGGTGGCCAACTCCTCGGCGCTGCACATCCAGCGGGTGTCGTACGCGGGCCGGGAGTGGGCCGCCGGGAGCACGGACAGCCAGTGGGAGACGGCGTCCGGCACGCAGGGCACGGGCGGAGCGGAGAAGTCCGCGGGCTCGGTGCGGATCGTGACCGGGCAGTAGTTCGGGGAGTCCCTCCGGCGGGTCAGCCGGGACGCGACGCATGCGTGGTGGGCCCACGTTTTCGCACGGTCACTCGCGCATGCGTGAATTTCCTTGGGAACACTGAGCCGTAAGGATTCTGCGGATCCATCGACAGGGCGCCGTTTGCCCGTTTTTCTCCACACCCGATAATGCGATGCGTTACCAATTCTTTACCTTGGGTCTCCGCAACCTTCGCGGGCTTCGAGCGGTAGTCACGGCGATCACGTTCCCTCCCGTCGAATGGAGCACCATGTCTCTCCCCCTGACCCGCCGGATCGCCCGTGCCGCGCTGCTCGTCGCAGCGGGAGCGGCTGCCGGGGTCGGTGCGGCCGGCTCCGCCAGTGCGGCCCCGAGCCTGCCGGCCACCCCGAACCTGGGCGGTCTGACCGCGCTGGACGGGGCGAACGTCGGCAACACCGCCGACGGTGCGGCGCAGCACGTCACCGGGGTCGTCGGCCACACCGGCGGCAAGGCGGTCGAGTCGGCGGTGCCGGCCGCGGGCAAGACCGGCGGCAAGACCGTCAAGAAGGCGGCGCCGGTGGTACAGCACACCGCGGGCGACGCGGCCGGCTCCGCCGGTGGGCTGCTGGGTGACACGGCGTCCACCGCGACGAAGGGTGGGCTGCCGACGGACGGACTCGCCAAGGGTGGGCTGCCCGTCAAGGGTCTGCCGCTGGGCTGAGCTGCCTGACCGGTGGTTGAAAGGGACCCGGGGTTTTCCCTGGGTCCCTTTCCGTTGTGTTTCGGGTGCGGGTGGGTGGGGGCTGGTCGCGCCCACGCGGCGGAGCCGCACATTGATACAGCCCCGCACCCCTTACGGGGCGCTACGAAAGCTGCGGGCCGGTGGGGGCCGGTCGCGCCCACGCGGCGGAGCCGCACATTGATACAGCCCCGCACCCCTTACGGGGCGCTACGAAGGCTGCGGGCCGGTGGGGGCCGGTCGCGCCCACGCGGCGGAGCCGCACATTGATACAGCCCCGCGCCCCTTACGGGGCGCTCCAGCTGGGGCGGGTTTCAGGAAAGCCGCTCCACGGCCGCTCGTACTCGCTCGTCCGTCGCCGTCAGGGCCACGCGTACGAAGTTCTCGCCGGCCTCGCCGTAGAAGTCGCCCGGTGCCACCAGGATGCCGAGGTCGGCCAGGTGGGACACCGTCTGCCAGCAGGACTCGTCCCTTGTCGCCCACAGGTAGAGGCTCGCCTCGCTGTGTTCGATGCGGAAGCCGTGGGCGAGGAGGGCGTCGCGGAGGAGGCTGCGGCGGGAGGCGTAGCGCTCGCGCTGTTCGTGGACGTGGGTGTCGTCGGACAGGGCCGCCACCACCGCCGCCTGGGTCGGGGCCGACGTCATCATGCCGCCGTGCTTGCGGATCTCCAGGAGGGGGCCGAGGACCGCCGGGTCGCCTGCCAGGAAGGCCGCGCGGTAGCCGGCGAGGTTGGAGCGCTTGGAGAGGGAGTGGACGGCCACGATGCCGTCGTACGAGCCGCCGTTGACGTCCGGGTGCAGGACCGAGACCGGGTCGGCCTCCCAGCCCAGCTCGAGGTAGCACTCGTCGGAGAAGAGCAGGACGCCGTGGGCACGGGCCCAGGCGACGGTCTCGGTGAGCTCCTGCTTCGAGAGGACCTTGCCGGTCGGGTTGGACGGGGAGTTCAGCCAGAGGAGCTTCAGGCCGGCCGGGTCCAGGTCGCGCGGGTCGTCGTAGACCTCGTAGTCGGCGCGGGCCAGGCGGGCGCCGACCTCGTAGGTGGGATACGCGAGGCGCGGGTAGGCGACGCGGTCGCCGGGGCCGAGGCCCAGCTGGGTGGGGAGCCAGGCGACGAGTTCCTTGGAGCCGACGATCGGGAGGACGTGGCGGTGGGTGACGTCCCTGGCGCCGAGCCGGCGGGTGACCCAGGCGGTGATCGCGTCGCGCAGCGCCGGGGTGCCCCAGACCGTGGGGTAGCCGGGCGAGTCGGCCGCGTCGATCAGGGCCTTCTGGATCAGGTCGGGGACCGGGTCCACCGGAGTGCCGACCGACAGGTCGACGATGCCGTCCGGGTGCGCCGCTGCCGTCTTCTTGTACGGTTCCAGCTTGTCCCAGGGGAAGGTGGGCAGACGGTCGGAGACTGCGGACACGGTTCCTTGCTCACTTTCTTCGGTACGACCGGTTCGTCCGGTACGGCAAACGCCTCGGTCCCGCAGGCGCTGATCGGGCGTGATCAGGCCGTGCGGGACCGAGGCGGCACGATGGTGCGGCGGGCCGCCGGTGCGGACTACTCGGCCTGCGGGGGCAGCGCGGCGATGAACGGGTGGTCCCGCTCGATCAGGCCCAGCTTGCTGGCGCCGCCCGGGGAGCCGAGGTCGTCGAAGAACTCGACGTTGGCCTTGTAGTAGTCCTTCCACTCCTCCGGAGTGTCGTCCTCGTAGAAGATCGCCTCGACCGGGCAGACCGGCTCACAGGCACCACAGTCAACGCATTCGTCCGGGTGGATGTACAAGGACCGCTGGCCCTCGTAGATGCAGTCGACCGGGCACTCCTCGATGCACGCCTTGTCCTTCACGTCGACACAAGGCTGCGCGATGACGTAGGTCACGCTGTCGTTCCTCCTCGATTGGGCGCCGGCGGGCCTCCGTAGGCTCCGCCGCCTGGCGCGCGGGAGCGCGGCGTCGTCGATGCCCGCCCCTAGTATCTCCGTTCCTGGGCATGATCCGAACAGGAGGGGTGAACTGACCAGTGGAAATCTCTGCCGCAGGACGCTTCGAGGTCCGTATCACCGCTGCTGACGTGGGTAAACGAGTATCTGTGCGCCGTTTGACCGGAAATGGTGTCACCACGGAGAAGTTCACCGACACGGTGGGTGTTCTCACATCATGGGACGACGACGGCATGCTGACGATCACACGGCGGGACGGGGAGAGCGTCCGGATACCGGAGTCCGCGCTGGTGGCGGGGAAGGTGGTGCCGGCCGCTCCGGCGCGCCGCCGGGGACCCGCGGCGACCTATCGGGAACTCGCGCGTGTCGCCTCGCGCGGGTGGCGGCCGGTGGAGAGCGAGCGGCTCGGCGAGTGGGAGCTGCGGGCGGCCGCGGGGTTCACGCGGCGGGCGAACAGCGTGCTGCCGCTCGGTGATCCCGGGCTGCCGCTGGACGCGGCGCTGGCGGCCGTACGGCGGTGGTACGGCGAGCGGGGGCTGCCCGCGTACGTGCAGACCGCGACCGGCGCCGAGGGCACGCAGGAACTGCTCTGCGCGGAGCTGGAGCGGCGCGGCTGGGTGCGCGAGGTGAGCGCCGAGCTGTGGACCGGAGGGCTGGCGCCGGTGGCGGACCGGGCGGCGGGGGCCGGTGTGGTGCTCGCCCGGGAGGCCGGCGAGGACTGGCTGGCGCGGTACCAGCGCAAGGGGGTGAGCGAGGTTGCGCTCAAGGTGCTGGGGAGCGGGCCGTCCGTGTGGTTCGCGACCGTGTCGGGCGAGTCCCCCGGAGCCGCCCCCGCGGCCATCGGGCGGCTGGTGGTGGACGGCAGGTGGGCCGGGTTCGCCGCCGTGGAGGTGGATCCGGGGCTACGGCGGCGGGGGCTGGCCACCGAGGTCATGGCCGCGCTCGCGCGCCGGGCGCTGGAGGAGGGCGCGTCGGCGGCCTGGCTGCAGGTGGAGACGGACAACGAGGGGGCGCGGGAGCTGTACGGGCGGCTGGGCTTCGCGGCGCATCACGCGTACCACCACTACCGGGCGCCGGGGGCGGACGGCTCCTGAATCCTGGAGTCGAGGCGGTACCGATCATTCCGAAGGGGCACGAGACAGCTATGGCTTCCGGTCAGCCACACCCACGTCCGCCGTCGTCGGGGCGGGCCGCCGAGGTACGGCGGCGGTTCGCCGAGGAGGCGCGGTCCGAGCGGCCCGATCTGGCGACGCTGTGTCTGCTGCTGGGCGCGGCGGCCGACGGCTCGCTGGACGAGGCCGGGATCGACGCGGCGCAGATGGAACTGGACCGGCTGGCCGGGCAGCTGCCGTACCGGCCGGGCGGGCCGCACGCGTGGGCTACCGCGGCGCACCGGGTCCTTGGCGAACGGTTCGGCTTCCGGGGCACCGCCGCGGACTACCAGCGGCTGGACTCCTCGCTGCTGCACGAGGTGCTGCGGCGGCGGCGCGGGCTGCCGATCCTGCTGTCCGTGGTGTGGCTGGAGGTCACCCGGCGGGCGGGGGCGCCGGCGTACGGGGTCGCGCTGCCGGGGCACTTCGTGGTCGGGTTCGGGGCGGCGGAGGAGCAGGTGCTGGCCGATCCGTTCGACGGGGGGCGGGTGCTGACCGGGGCGGACGCGGAGCTGCTGGTGGTGGGGGCGGCGGGGGTGCCGCTGGAGCCGTCGATGCTGGAGCCGGCCGATGCCCTGGACGTCGTACGGCGGATCCTGAACAACGTGCGGGCGTGGGCGGCGACCCGCCCCGAGCGGTCGGACGTGGGCCTGTGGGGGGTGGACCTGTCCCTGCTGATGCCGTCGCATCCGGCGCGGCTGCGGTACGAGCGGGCGCGGTTGCTGGTGGAGCGGGGCGACTTCGTCGACGGGGCCGAGGAGCTGGAGGAGTACGCGGGGCTGATCGACGTGGTCGACGAGGGGGCGGCGGAGAAGGTACGGGGGGAGGCCCGGGCGGCACGGGCTCGTCTCAACTGAGCCAACTGGTGGAGACGCAGTATTCCGAGGGCGCGCTGTTCAGCCCTTGCGACTGGTGGGCATCCAGGGGCAGCGGATCCAGACTTCCTGACCTTGCTGCGTCCTATTCGCGGATACCTGCGGCCTCGATGGCACGCCCGCGGGTCGCGCTCAGGGTCGCGGCCGACGCGGTGGCCAGGGCGACGAGGGCGCAGAGCGCGACGGTCCCCCAGATCTGGGTCCACGGGATCGAGCACCTGGCCGGGCGGGTGCGGGCCCTGGACGCGGCCTGACGGCTGATGGCCGAACGCCTGGAGGAGGCCCCGGGCAAGACGCGAAGCTCAGCTTCGAGGTCCAGCCCAACGGCCGTCTGAAGCTGCACGTCGACCGGCTCGGCGCGCTCGGCCTGGTCTTCAACGCGACGCGAGCACGACGTCTTGGACGAGGACGTCGCCCGAGTCTCCCCGTTCAAGCTCGCCAACCTCAACGTGCTCGGCCGCTGCAGCGTCCGCGCCTCCAACCGGGTCGACGGCGGTCTGCGCCCACTGCGTGGCCCAGGGGGCGGCGGTCTGGACGAAGACGACGACGGCGAGGTTCAGGGCCCGTCTTCCGGACCCTGCGATGCGCTGATCCAGCTTGACGCCCGAGCGCAGCCGTTCGTGGAACCGGCCCACACTGGTCGGCGTCCCTCCATGAGTCCGAAAGATCGACTTCACTGAAGGACGTGCCCGTGACCGGTATGGCTGCCCGCTACCTCTATCTCACCCGCCACGGCGAGGCATCGTCGGACGAAAGTGAACTGACGGATGCGGGCCGCCAACAGGCCGCCTTACTGGGGGAGCGGCTCCGTGGGGTTCCGCTGGCGGCAATCCACCACGGGCCTCTCGCCCGTGCTGAACAGACCGCCCGGCTGGTCGGTGAACGGCTCGACGGCGTTCCCCACCATCGCTCCGAAGCGGCCGGCGACTACCTCCCCTACCTGCCGACACGCGAAGAGCTGCCGCCGGAGGCAGCTGACGCCTGGCTCAAGTTCCTGGACCAGTTCACGGCTGAGGAACGCGAGCAGGGCCCCGGGCTCGCGGCGGCGGCGCTCGCAGATTTCACCGGACCTGTCGTCGGCGACGAACCGCGCCACGAGCTTGTCGTCACCCACAACTTCCTCGTCGGCTGGCTCGTTCGAGCCGCCCTCGACGCGCCGAAGTGGCGGTGGCTGGGCATTAACCATGCCAACGCGGCCCTGACCGTCATCCGCTACGCACCCGACCGCCCCCCGGCGGTCCTCCTCTTCAACGACACCGGCCACCTCCCCACCGAGCTCCGCTGGACCGGCTTCCCACCAGAGCTCCACGTCTGAGGCCCGTAGGTGAGATCGATGTTCATCCATCGGAGGGAGCATCTGATGTCGCCATCGACAGCCAGGGCGGTGTAACGGCCCCGGGCCGCGTGCCGACGGGCATCGCGGACAACGTGCCACTCGCCTGCTCGCGCGAGAGCGCAAAGCCCCGCTCGGCCGGCAGTGAGTGCGATTCGTTGCGTTCCCACCAGTCCCTCAGCCCACCGGTCGCCCCTACAGCCAGCCCTTCTCTCGCGCGATCCGGACCGCTTCCGCCCTGTTCCGTACCGCCAGTTTCTGGATCGCCGTGGAGAGGTAGTTCCGTACCGTCCCCTGGGAGAGGTGCAGCGCTGCCGCCAGTTCCGCGTTGGTCGAGCCGTCGGCCGCCGCGCGGAGGACCTCGCGTTCGCGGTCGGTCAGGGGGTTGGCGCCCTCGGCGAGGGCCGCCGCCGCGAGCGTGGGGTCGATGACGCGTTCGCCGGCGAGGACCTTGCGGACGGCCTCGGCGAGCTGGGCGGCGGGGGCGTCCTTGACGAGGAACGCGTCGGCGCCCGCCTCCATCGCGCTGCGAAGGTAGCCGGGGCGGCCGAAGGTGGTGAGGACGACCAGTTTCACCGCCGGCAGCGCCTTGTGGAGCTGGGCCGCCGCCTCGATGCCCGTACAGCCCGGCATCTCGATGTCGAGCAGGGCGACGTCGATGTCGTGCTGCCGCGCCGTCGGCAACACCTCGTCGCCGCGGGCGACCTGGGCCACGACCTCGATGTCGTCCTCCAGGCCCAGCAGGGCGGCCAGCGCCTCGCGGACCATCGACTGGTCCTCCGCGAGGAGGACCTTGATCGTACTGCTCATGCCCCGGATCCTACGGCCATGCCGGAGCCGAGCGGGACCCGGGCGACCAGCCGGAAACCGCGCTTCGCACGGCCCGCCTCCAGCGTGCCGCCCGCCTTCTCCAGCCGCTCGGTGAGCCCGGTGAGCCCGTTGCCGGGGCCCTTGCCTGAGCCGCCCGAACCGTTGTCCTCGACGGCGAGTTCGAGGACCGGGCCGTCCAGGGTCTGACGGCGCAGCAGCTCCACCGTGCAGACACTCGCACCGCTGTGCCGTACGACGTTGGTGATCGCCTCCCGCAGCGCCCACGCGAGGGCCGCCTCGCCGTCGTCGGGTACGCCGGCCAGGTCGGGGTCGGCCGGGACCTCGGCGGTGACCGCGGCGGCGGTCAGGGCGACCTGGGCGCCCGCCAGTTCGGCGGCGAGCCGGGGCCGCCGGTAGCCGGTGACCGCCTCGCGGACGTCCACCAGGGCCTGGCGGCTGACCTGTTCGATGTCGGAGACCTGCTGGGCCGCCTTGTCGGGGTGGTCGGGGAGCATCCGGCCGGCCAGCTCGCTCTTCAGGGTGATCAGGGAGAGGGAATGGCCCAGCAGGTCGTGCAGGTCGCGGGCGAGGCGCAACCGCTCCTCGTTGGCGGCCAGTTGGGCGACGGTGGCGCGGGCCTTGCGCAACTCGATGGTGGTGGCGACGAGTTGCCGTACGCCGGTCATGGAGAAGCCGACCAGCAGCACCACCAGGAACAGGCCCCACGCCTCGTCCATGTCGTGGACGTACCAGCCCGCCAGCACCATGGCGGCGGTGGTCAGCGGGATCGTCCAGTAGGCGATCCGCAGCGGGAAGGTCACTCCGCACATCACGGAGACGTACACGAACAGGCCGAACCAGGAGCCGCCGAGGGTGAAGGCCAGAGTGACCGCGAGCGTCCCTTCCAGGACGATCGCCGCGGTGACGATCCAGCCGCGGTAGGGCCGGCCCATGGAGCGGAAGACGATGGTCAGGTAGATCCCGACGAAGGCCGTCAGGCCCGCCCAGCCGGCCGCCGTGGCCCCGGTGGTGTGGTGGCCGGAGGCCAGGTCCTGCGCCGGGGAGGCCAGGAAGACCAGCCAGGGCAGGACCCACACCAGCTTGCGCATCGCCTCGCTCCGGTTGCGGGGCGGCTGGCCGATCCGCACCAGCCGGTCCGCCCGGGCTTCGTCCTCGGACCGCAGGTCTTCCGTCATCATGCTCACGCCTTCAGCGTGTCCTTCCGGTACAGCCAGGCCGCGCCGCCGACGAAGAGGGCGAAGAAGGCGACGAGGATGGCGATGTCCTGGGCGCGCGGGGCCTGGCTCTGCTCGATGGCCCGCCCGAGTGCAGCGTACGCGTGCGTGGGCAGCCACTTCGCGATGTCCTGGAGCCAGGTCGGGAAGGAGGAGGACGGCCACCACAGGCCGCCGAGGATCGACAGGCCGAAGTAGGTGATCATCGTGATCGGGCGGACCGCGTCCCCGGAGGCGAGGTAGCCGATGGCGACGCCGAGCGCGGCGAAGACCAGGCTGCCGGCCCAGATCGCGCCGGTCAGCGCCAGCCATTGCCAGGCGTCCAGGCGTACGTGCTTGACCGAGGCGGCGACCAGGAAGACGACCACGATGGAGGGCAGGCTCACCACGGCGGCGCTGGCGGTCTTGGCGAGGACGTAGCCGCGCCCGGGCAGCGTGGTCAGCCGCAGCTGCCGTACCCAGCCGCTCTCCCGCTCCTTGGCGATGCGCTCGCTGTTGCCCATCAGGACGGCGGTGAGGGCGCCGAAGGAGGCCATGGAGACCATGACGTAGGCGGCGACGGACAGGCCGGAGTTGTCCACGGTGGCGCTGGTCCCGCCCTGGCTCGCGACCAGCAGGAAGATGATCGAGGGGTAGATCACCGAGAAGAACAGGAACTTGCGGTTGCGCAGGGCGCGGGCGAGCTCCAGCTTGATCAGGGCGTTCATGACTGCGTGGCCTCCTTGGCCTCTTCGGCCTCCGTGATGGCGACGAACGCCTGCTCAAGGCCGAGCCCGGCGACTTCGAGGTTGCGGGGGTAGAGACCCAGGCCGTAGAGGGCGTGGACGGTGGCGTCGGCGTCGGACGACTGCATGCGGACGGTCTGGCCGCTGACGTCGACGGCGGTGAGGAAGGGCAGCGCCCGCAGCGGGGCCTCGTCGATCTCGCCCTCCAGGTCGAAGGAGATCCTTCTCGCCCCGGCCTTCGCCTTGATCTCGGCGGCCGTCCCGTCGGCGAGGAGCCGGCCGCGGTGCAGCACCAGCACCCGGTCGGCGATGGCGTCGGCCTCCTCCAGGTAGTGCGTGGCGAACAGGACGGTCCGCCCCTGGTCGGCCTGCTCGCGCATGGTGGCCCAGAACGCCTGGCGGGCGGAGACGTCCATGCCGGTGGTGGGCTCGTCCAGGACGATCAGGTCGCTGTCACCGGCGGTGGCGAGGGCGAAGCGGACGCGCTGGGACTGGCCGCCGGAGAGCTTGTTGACCTTGCGGTCGGCGATCTGCGAGATGCCCGCGCGGGCGAGGACGTCGGTGACCTTGTACGGCTTCGGGTGCAGGTCGCAGGCGAGCTTGACCAGTTCCCGGACGGTGACCTCGTCCATCAGGCCGCCGCTCTGCAGCATCGCGCCCACGCGTCCGGCGACAATGGCCTCGCGCGGGCTCAGGCCGAACACGCTCACCGTGCCGCTGTCGGCCAGCTTGAGGCCGAGCAGCAGGTCGAGCGTGGTCGACTTGCCGGCGCCGTTGGGCCCGAGCAGGGCCACGGTCTCCCCCGGGTGCAGCCGCAGCGAGAGCCCGTCGACGGCCCGCACGTTCCCGTAGGTCTTGCTCACTTGGTCGAACCCGACCACCACCGGGGTCCCGGTGGCCGTCGTCGCCGCTGTCGTTGTCATGCCTCCATGCTGGCCGCGAGCCCCAGGCCGGGGGCAGTGTCGGGCGTCCGGAGAGCCGCATGACAGATGTCATGAGCAGCGCCTGACAAGCGCGAAGGGGCGCCCGGCGAGCACCGGGCGCCCCTTCGCCGCGCGTCAGTTCGGGTTGGTGTCGATGACGCCCACCCGGTTCGTCTTGCTCAGCAGCGCCTGGCGCAGGGCGACGTAGACGTCCTGCGGGGTGACCGCCGTCTTCTCGCCGGTGGCACGGGCGATCTTGACCCCGTCGAAAGCGCCACCGTAGAGCCCCTTGAGCGCGTTCAGGTCCGGGCTGTCGACGAGCTTGCCGTCGACAGCCTTGACCCGGAGGAACTTCCACAGGGAGTTCTGCGGGCTGAACGACACCGGGGTGCCGCCGGTGTCGGCCTTGACCGTGACCAGCCCCGACATCGCCGGCTCCGCGAACGCCTTCATCTCGCGGTCGACCTCCGCGTTGGAGACCGTCGGCTGCTTGGTGGTCGTCGGGACGGACACCGGCGAGGCCGTGTCGGTCTCCACCATCGCCTCGTACGCCTGCTGGACAGCCTGCATCGAGCCGGCCGCGTCGATGCCCTTGCCCGCCTTGCCGTAGACCGCGACGGCCTTGCCGGAGGTGAACTTGATCGTGCCCTCGGTGACCGAGCCGGAGCTGCCGCCGAGGCCGTTGAGGGCGGCCTGGAGCTTCTCCTCGTCGACCGGCATGTCCGGGGCGACGACCCGCTTCTGGCCGAACAGGGAGCCGATCACGGAGACGGGGTTGTAGTCGCTCTTGGCGGCCGCCTCGACCGTCGACTGGATGTCGAACTGCAGACCCGCCTGGTCCGGCGGCAGCGAGACCGTCTTGCCGCCGACCGACAGCTTCAGCGGCTTGTTCACCCGGCTGCCGAACGCGTCGTCGAGCTTCTTGACGGCGTCGTCGCGGGTGCCGCCGCCGATGTCGACGCCGAGCACGGTGGTGCCCTTGGGCACGTCGGAGTGGTTCATGAGCAGCCCGGCGCCGTAGACGCCGATGCCGGCGACCACCACGACACCGCCGAGCAGCGGCAGCTTGCCGCGCTTCTTCTTGGCCTTCGCCTTGCCCTTGCCCTTGGCCTCGGCCGGGGGCGGCGAGACCGGTTCGGGCAGCTTCGGGGGCGTGTGCGGCAGCGGCCCGTCGGTGGGCGCGCCGGGCGCGAACGGGGAGTTGGCGCCCGGCGGCACGACCGGGATGCCGCTGGTGACGGTGTGCCCGGAGACGTTGTCCGCCGGGGAGCCGTAGCCGGGCATGCCCGGTTCGGGGGCGGGCTTCTGCGGGGTGAGGATCGCGGTGTCGTCGCTCAGGCCGCCGCCGGGAAGGCCGGCGGGGGCGGTGCGCACACCGGGCCGGGCCTGGCCGGTACGGGCGCGAGGACCGCCGGGCCCACCGGGACCGCCGGGCCCACCGGGGCGCGCGGGGCCGCCGCCGGGGCCCGCGGGGCCGCCCGGGGCGCCGAACGGCTCACCGCCGTTGAAGGCCTCGCCGACCGGGCCGCCCATTCCGTTGGGGCCGGCCGGGCCGCCGAAGGGCTCGCCGCCGTTGACCGGCGGGACGAACGGGCCGTCCCCGGTGACCGAACGGCCGTGGCCCACGGTCACCTGGGTGGGCGTGCGGGACGCGGCGGCACGCAGCCC
>NZ_JAGXJL010000312.1:0-265 GCF_019091475.1 Streptomyces sp. GbtcB6
GACGGCGAAGGACAGGCCGCCGCGTCCGGCGACCAGTTGCTGGAAGGAGGCGCCGACCATGTGCGGTCCGGACGGGATGGCCAACAGCCAGTTCACGTCCCGCGGCACGCGGTGCGCGTCCAGTTGGGCGTTGCTGTGGGCCAGCAACAGGTCCAGCCACTCCTGGAGCATGACGACACGCTTGGGGGCGCCTGTAGTGCTGCCGCTGTCGAAGACGCCGACGATCTTGGGGTGGCCCCCGTAGCCGCAAGGGATCAGGACCTCG
>NZ_JAGXJL010000313.1:0-265 GCF_019091475.1 Streptomyces sp. GbtcB6
TTTTACCCCACTGATTGATCATCTACCAACATTTGCGAGAAAAAGCCTATAAACACTTGGATTATAAAGAATTATATCGACACATATTCCACATCCTCTTCAAGGGCAAGCCTCGGTTATGTTATCATATTGACGTTGTGATAAGTAGGGCACCCGCCCCCATTTGCCTACCTCAATGCCGAACGAACGTGGCCCAGTGGCACACACCCGAAGGCGTGGTGATGATGGTGTCTTCCGGGGGGGTTACGTAGGGTACCGCAAACAT
>NZ_JAGXJL010000314.1:0-265 GCF_019091475.1 Streptomyces sp. GbtcB6
GGTAAGTTGAGAAGGTAAGATTTTTTGGACATAGTTGGATACGGTGATAGAATTACTAGAGTAATAATGGTGCAAGCATTTAAGTTGGTCAAAGGGTTTTTAGCGGCTGAGTCGATCAGCTAAATATGGGCAGAAATAATTAGGCGTCCTTCACAAGATGGTAAACGGCATCACAATAAAGTATAGCCGGCATGACTTGGTTCAAGTTCCATGTTGGCTCTAAATGACAGTAGTTGGCAGTAAGTATCAATAGGTCGCGAGGGGT
>NZ_JAGXJL010000315.1:0-265 GCF_019091475.1 Streptomyces sp. GbtcB6
TAACCAACCGTAGTTCGTTAAAATACTTACAAGAATAATATTCTTTAAATATAATAAAATAATATTTCTCCTCCAACTTACCCTTTTACTATCTTTTACTAAATTTAATATAATAACCGTCCTAAAACTTACAAATATCTTTATTCGTAAATTTAATAGTAGATTAATCCTAGAACTTTACTTACAAACGCTATTTAGGGAGCCTATATACTAATAGAAAGTATAATATTAACTATCTCTCATTTTAAAATCCATACTATATAAT
>NZ_JAGXJL010000316.1:0-264 GCF_019091475.1 Streptomyces sp. GbtcB6
GACGTACGGGATGGAGGAACGCAGTATCTGTACGGCACCCCGGGCCACGTTGCCGTCCCGGCCCCCGCCCGTGCGGTAGCGGCGGGCCCGGACGACCGCCCCCTTCGGGGCCACCGTGCCGTACTGGCGCAGCGAGCCGTCCGGTCCGCGGACCGCGGGGCCGAAGGCGATGTCGCCGGTCGTCGCGTCGAGGGTGATGTGCCGGGCGTACGGACCGGAGGCCGCGAAGTGCGGGACGACCTGCCAGTCCACCCAGCCGCCCTC
>NZ_JAGXJL010000317.1:0-264 GCF_019091475.1 Streptomyces sp. GbtcB6
GTTCCCTCGCGGCGTGTACCCCGCGTCCGCCCGCAGCTCCCTCTCGCCGATCCGCTCGCACACCACCGTCCGCCGCCCGCGCGAGGCGACACGCGCGAGTTCCCGTTATGTCGCCGCGGGTCCTCGGCGGCGCGCCGGAGCGGCCGGCACCACCTTGTCCGCCACCAGCGCGGCCTCCGGTATGCGGAGGCTCTCCCCGTCCCTCCCTGTGATCGTCACCATGCCGTCGTCGTGGCATGATGTGGGGACACCCACCGTGGCGTG
>NZ_JAGXJL010000318.1:0-264 GCF_019091475.1 Streptomyces sp. GbtcB6
TCTTTTAATAATTTATTAGGAGATGTTATTGATAGAGTTAATTATATAACGGATTACTATAAGAATCGATATAGATTTAATTATATTTATTTCTAATTATTTACAAAAGAAAAATAGAAATTTATAATTTTAAACCTATAGAAAAGGATAATAACCTCTACCTAATTTATAACTTTATATAATAAAAATCCTATAACTATATAGAACGAGATCTATATTTATTTCCTCTCCTTATAAACTTTCTACATATCTATTAATAATTTA
>NZ_JAGXJL010000319.1:0-264 GCF_019091475.1 Streptomyces sp. GbtcB6
TGGTCTAGGTCTAATTTGGATTTCCCATCCTGGTTCGGTTACGATTCTAGATCTATGTCCAATTTCAGTTATGATTCCAATTCCAAGTCCTAGTTCCAGTCCCGGTCAACTTCTAGTTTTGGTTCCAAATTTGGGTCACGGGGTACGGGTTCAGGTCCACTTTTGAGTTCGGGATTGAGTTCGAGTCCTGGTCTGAGTTTGGGTTTGGGTCCGGATTTCATTCTAGGTTCATATCAGGCTCCGGGTCTGGGTTCACGTCCTGGG
>NZ_JAGXJL010000320.1:0-264 GCF_019091475.1 Streptomyces sp. GbtcB6
GTGAAATCTGTCATTGTAGACCCCTTAACAGGCTTAGAGTTGCCTCTAGACTTCTTTGTAGTAGCTCCATGCTCCTCATCCTCTCGAGCTCTTTTCTTAGGCAAAGATGGAATCATGAACATTGTGTGGAAGAACTGGCGCTAAGAGGGGGAAGGTGTTGAGTTAAGGTTTCTCCAACATCAACTAGATCAAGCAGCTTGTACCTGTGGTCCCCAAGGTGGTGGCTGATGATCTCTTCAACCTCTTGTTGGGTGCAACTCTCTT